>CAYONS010000004.1:0-52636 GCA_964405385.1 uncultured Syntrophothermus sp. | reverse complement strand
ATCGTCATGGTTCATGAAATAGGCCATTTTGTGGCAGCAAAGAGAGCAGGAATAGAAGTTCAGGAGTTCAGTATAGGGTTCGGGCCCGGCCTTTTTGCCCTCAAGAAAGGGGAAACCCGGTACTCTTTACGGCTGCTGCCGCTGGGAGGCTATGTGCGGATGGCAGGCATGGGGGCCGAGGGAGAGGAACCTGATAACCCACGGGGTTTTAACCGCAAGTCTCCTTGGCAAAAAATCGGGGTGCTTTTAGCCGGGCCGGGCATGAACTTCCTGCTTGCGGCTCTAATATTTGTATACACTTTCACTTTCATCGGATTGCCTCGCGCGGTTGAGGGGCCGGTGATTGGAGAGGTCGTTCAGGGCAAACCCGCCTATGAAGCGGGACTGAGGCCACATGACCGAGTGGCGGCGGTTAATGGGAAGGCGGTTTCCACGTGGAACGACTTTGTGACTGAGGTAAGAAAAACAAAGCCCGGCCAGCCTGTATCTATTACCGTGTTGAGAAATGGCCAAAAGATGGAGTTCGATGTGGTACCTGAATACGATGCGGAGCAGAAAACCTCGATCATCGGCGTGAGGCAGATGATAAAGTTTCAACGAGTCGGTATCTGGGAAGGACTTAAGCTGGGTTTTTACCAGACTTTTCATATTACCTGGTTGCTTTTATCCGGACTGGGACAGCTGTTAACCGGCACGGCTTCCAGTGCAGATCTCGCGGGCCCGGTGGGCATAACCAAGATGATAGGGGATGCGGCTCAAGGCGGGTTCGTTTACCTGGCCAATTTCACCGCTTTGTTAAGTATAAACCTGGGTATATTGAATCTCCTGCCAATTCCGGCGCTGGATGGTAGTCGCATAGTTTTTGCGCTTGTGGAGGGCATAAGGCGCAGACCAGTTGAACCGGAGAGGGAAAACTTCATACATTTCTTAGGGTTCCTCTTTCTCATGGCCCTAATTCTGTTGGTCACCTATAACGACATCGTTCGGTTGGTAAGGGGATGAGAGTGGTGCGCAGGAAGAGTCGCGTATTGAAGCTTGGAGGGGTACTGATAGGGGGCGAGAACCCCATTGTGGTCCAGTCTATGACCAATACGGATACTCGGGATGTCGAGGCCACGGTCAGGCAGATCAAGGACTTAGAAGAAGCAGGTTGCGAAGTCGTGCGGGTGGCGGTGGTAGACGAAGAAGCGGCTATGGCTATCCGCCGTATACGCGAGCGCATCAGTATCCCTTTGGTCGCAGATATACATTTCAACTATCGTCTGGCTTTGTTGAGTCTTAAAGCGGGAGCAGATGGATTGCGCCTGAATCCCGGAAATATCGGCGATAGACACAAGGTTGAAGAAGTGGTGAAGGCAGCCAAGGATCATAATGTTCCGATCCGCATCGGTGTGAATGCCGGATCTTTAGAAAAGGAATTACTCGCTCGGTATAAAGAACCCTGTGCCGAAGCCATGGTAGAGAGTGCGATGCGGCACATTGCCATTCTCGAGGACATGGACTTTCACGACATAAAGGTGTCTTTGAAATCTTCTTCTCTCAAAGTAACTGTAGAGGCCTACCGTCGAATAGCATCTATGGTTGATTATCCTCTTCACCTGGGTATAACCGAGGCCGGAACCAAAGACCGAGGGCTGATCAAGTCGGCTCTGGGCTTGGGGCTTCTCCTTTCAGAAGGAATAGGAGACACGGTAAGGGTTTCCTTGACCGCGGATCCTATTTATGAGGTTTGGGCCGCGTTTGAGATACTGAGAAATCTAGATTTGAGAAAAGAGGGAGCAGAGTTGATATCATGTCCCACCTGCGGCCGGGCGGAAATAGACATAATTAAAATCGCCGACGAAGTCGACAAGCGGCTGCGCCGGGTAAGGCAGCCCATAAAGGTTGCGGTAATGGGTTGCGTTGTTAACGGACCTGGTGAGGCCCGAGAAGCGGACGTTGGGATCGCCGGAGGGCGTGGGTTTGGTTTGTTGTTCAAAAAAGGTAGAATAGTAAGAAAAGTTGAAGAAGAGAAGTTGCTAGAGGTTTTGATGAACGAGATAGAAGGCATGTTGCAAGGGGGTTATGTGCAGTGAAAGCTTCAGAATTGTTTTTTCCAACCCTTAGGGAAGATCCGGCGGAAGCCGAAACCGTGAGCCATCGCCTGCTCTATAGGGCAGGGATGATAAGAAAAACGGCAGCGGGTGTTTACACATACCTGCCCCTGGGATATCGGGTCATAAAGAAGATAATGAACATCGTGCGTGAGGAAATGGACAGAGCCGGGGGGCAGGAAGTAGGGCTACCTATTATCCAGCCTAAGGAATTGTGGACCCAGTCCGGGCGCTGGGAAGTATACGGGGACGAGATGTTCCGGCTCAAAGACCGTCACCAGAGGGATTTTTGTCTGGGGCCTACTCACGAAGAGGTCATAACCGACATTGTCAATCATGAGGTGCACTCATACCGCGAACTGCCTTTGCTCTTGTACCAGATTCAGAACAAGTACCGTGACGAGATCCGGCCGAGGTTTGGGCTTTTACGGGGCAGAGAATTTATAATGAAGGACCTCTATTCCTTCGACGTGGACGAAGCGGGTTTGGAAATATCCTACAAGAAGATGTACGATGCCTACTGCCGGGTTTTTGATAGGTTAGGGCTTCGGTACCGAGTAGTTGAAGCGGATAGCGGAGCCATCGGGGGCAGCGTAAGCCACGAGTTTATCGTACTCGCGACAACAGGCGAATCGGTAATAGCCTTCTGCGATGCATGCGATTATGCCGCCAATATTGAAAAGGCGGAGTGTATTGCCGATGTATGTGTCCCGGAAAGCGAGCTGCCTCTTACTAAGGTTGAAACTCCTGGCCAGAGGACGATACAGGATGTCAGTCGTTTTTTGGGGATCCCGGTGAAAAAGCAGGTTAAGACCATGATCTATCTTGCTGACGGGGTTCCAGTGGCCGTATTGGTGCGGGGGGACCGCGAGGTTAACGAAATCAAGGTTAAGAATTATTTGAACGCTAATTTCATAGAATTAGCTTCTGAGGAATTGGTGAGGGAAATAGTAGGGGCTGGCTTCGGCTCCCTAGGCCCTGTTGGCCTGAACCTGAAAGTCTATGCTGACTTGGAAGTTCAGGGAATGAGTAATTTCGTGTGCGGAGCTAACGAGGATGACTATCACTATATGAACGTCAACATCAACCGTGATTTTAAGCCGGAGGCTTTTTGTGACCTGCGTAACGTGGAGGAAGGGGATGTTTGCCCCTCTTGCCGCGAGGGGAAACTCAAGACTACGAGAGGCATAGAGACGGGTCATATTTTTAAGCTGGGCACCAAGTACTCGGAAAAGATGGGGGCTACCTTTTTGGACGAGAAAGGCAGGGAGAGATTGATGGTCATGGGATGCTACGGCATCGGTATCTCCCGAACCATGGCTGCGGCTGTGGAACAGAATTACGACGAAAATGGGATAATCTGGCCTTTGCCCATAGCTCCCTACCAGGTAATCATTATTCCTGTGAATTCCAAGGACGGCCAACAGATGGAAACAGGGTTCAAGCTGTATAATGAGCTAAATGAACAGGGATACGAGGTGATTATTGACGACCGTGATCAACGGGCGGGGGTTAAGTTTAAGGATGCGGATCTGATCGGCATTCCTATCAGGATAACTATAGGTCCGAACCTCTTGAAAGCTGGACGAGTAGAGATTAAGAAACGCTGGGAAAAAGAGGCTATGGACGTACCAATAGACCAAGCGTCATCGCAAATCGCCTCCATTCTTCGGGTGGGTTAGGCGCTCTCCATCTTTCAGAAAAGGTGGCTGCTTTCATGTCCGATTACGAAATCATTTTGAAGTTAGCCTTGGCCTGTTTTCTGGGCGGCATAATAGGGTTGGAAAGGGAGAGCCTCAACCGGCCAGCCGGTTTGCGGACTTACACCCTGGTCTGTATGGGCTCAGCCCTGGCTATGATAGTATCTCTGGACATGTATTATCAATACGCGCACACGGTCAACGCTGATCCCGGGAGAATAGCGGCCCAGGTTGTTAGCGGGATAGGCTTTCTGGGCGCAGGCACCATTATGCGTGAGGGTGCAAACATAAGGGGATTGACTACAGCCGCCGGCCTCTGGGTTGTTGCCTGCATCGGGCTTGCTGTAGGAGCCGGCATGTACCTGCCGGCCGTCGTCACCACCGGCCTGATATTATTTGTTCTGGTATATTTCGTTAAGTTTGAAGAGAAATATACAGGGATGCGGGAATATAAGGGATTCTTGTTGGTTGTTGATGACAAACCAGGGCAGATTGGGCGGATCGGGTCGGTACTGGGAGACATGAATGTTCTAATCAAGAACATCCAGTTAGAGAGGCTGGAGGAAGAAGGGCTAGAGGTGGAGCTCCTTCTGCAGTTGCCTTCTAACGTGACTCCAGACCAGGTGGCTGAAGCACTGCGGAACGCCCCCGGTTGTCGGGAGGTAGAGAGGCTTAATTAGGCGACAAGCCCTACGGCTCGGGCCGAGGAGGATACACTGTGGACTGGAAGCGCTTTTTGTGTCAGGAATTGGGAAAAGACGACACTGGAATCTGGGAAGGGGCTCGTTTGACCAGAGGCCGTGTAAGCCTCGAGGACAGGTGTGTGTACATTTACGTCGATGTCCTGAACCCTGTACCCAGGGCAGAGCTCGAATCATTAGAACGGCTGATTGAAGAAAGATTGGGGCTGGATGCCCAAGTCAAGATAAACGTCCAACTGGGCGATGCAGGGTCTTGTTTGGCACGGATCATGCAAGCGAGGAAGGATGAGCTTTTGTCCTACCTGTTGGGACAAGGGATAAAGGAGACGAACCTAAGGGGCATCGAATGGAAGGTTGTCGGGGAATCCTTAGTCTTGGAGGCTGATAGTGAGGCAAAGTGGGAAGAGGCGCTATCGGCGGATCTGGCGGCATTGATATCTGATTGGTTTAATCAGGAATACCGGTGGCAGGTTATAGTGAAGTGCTCTCATCCGGACAGCAGCACGCAAGGAGATAATCTTGTCCAAACGCTCGCTCCCGCTAGCTTGCCCGTTGCTGACCTATTGAGTTTTCAGCCTAGAACCCGGGCCCGGCGGAGGAATCCGGCAAACTCATGTCGCCGGAAAACCGAGTCAAAAGATTCCAGTGTTCATGGTGACATTTACACCATCGCAGAACTGACTGAAGGGTTACGGCAGGTGGTTGTACAGGGCGAGGTTTTCGAAATCCAGCACCGGGCGCTCAAAGACGGAAGGCGACTCTTGACTTGCTATTTGACTGATTTCACAGATTCGGTGATGTTGAAGTATTTCTTGGAAGCGGGGGAGAGTCCTCCGTTCAATAACGGAGATTGGATAAAGGTCAAAGGTTCTACCAGGCACGACGAATTCGAAAAAGAGCTGGTCTTGTCTGTTCAGGCCTGGGAAACAGCCAGCCCCCCCAAGAGACTTGACAATGCTCCCGAGAAGCGGGTTGAACTCCATCTCCATACGGTTATGAGTGCATTAGATGGGGTAGTCAGGATCAAGGATCTCATGGATAGGGTGGCAGAGTGGGGGCATAAAGCGGTAGCAATTACCGATCACGGTGTGGTCCAAGGGTTCCCCGAGGCTTACGAGTGGGCCAAAGCCAGGAATATTAAACTGGTCTACGGTATGGAAGGCTACCTGGTAGACGAACTCAGACAGAAGCAGGCCTATCACGTCATAATTTTGGTGAAAAACCGGCAGGGGCTGAAGAATCTTTACCGGCTGGTCAGCAAATCTCATTTAGAAGATTTCTACCGCAATCCCCGCATTTTGAGGAAAGACCTGGTAGAATTACGAGAGGGATTGATACTCGGTACTGCGTGCGAAGCGGGGGAACTCATTACCGGCTACCTGCAAAGGAAGACCGAGAGTGAGTTGGAGGAAATCGCTTCCTTTTACGATTTTTTGGAGATACAGCCTTTGGCGAATAACGAGTTCTTGGTTCGCGAAGGACGGGTGAACTCGCTCGAGGATATTGCCGAGATGAATCGGTACCTGGTGGAGTTGGGTGAAAGGTTGGGAATACCGGTAATAGCTACGGGTGACGTTCATTTTCTTGATCCCCATCACGAAGTGTTGCGAAGGATTTTGCAAGCCAATAAGGGGTTTGAGGACGCCGAGGCACAAGCT
This sequence comes from uncultured Syntrophothermus sp., assembly GCA_964405385.1. Lineage (GTDB taxonomy): Bacteria > Bacillota > Syntrophomonadia > Syntrophomonadales > Syntrophothermaceae > Syntrophothermus. The sequence goes on along the minus strand of CAYONS010000004.1, from coordinate 46,484 downwards.
CCACTGTATTTTCGTACCACGGAGGAGATGTTGGCGGAATTTGCCTATCTGGGGGAAGAAAAGGCTTATCAGGTTGTCGTGGTGGAGCCTAACAGGCTAGTAGAAAACATCGAAGAACTGCAGCCTGTTCCTGAAGGGAATTTCTTCCCTTCTATTTCAGGGGCAGAGGAGGAAATCAAGCGTTTGGCCTGGGATAAAGCCTACCAGTTATACGGCAATCCCTTGCCCGAGGTAATAGAAAGACGTCTGGAACGGGAACTCCAAGCCATAATCAATAACAAATTCAGTGTGTTGTATTTGATTGCTCATGAACTGGTAAAGAGATCGAACGAAGACGGGTATTTGGTGGGATCAAGAGGCTCAGTCGGCTCTTCTTTGGTTGCTTTTTTTGTCGGCATCACTGAGGTCAACCCCCTGCCGCCCCATTACCGTTGCCCGGGATGCTTCTACACAGAATTTGTGGATGATGGTTCGCAAGAGTGCGGAGTTGATCTCCCTGATTTGTGCTGTCCCAGGTGCGGGCACCGGATGGCCCGCGATGGTTACGACATTCCTTTTGAGACCTTCCTCGGTTTTGAGGGGGACAAGGTTCCGGATATCGACCTCAATTTTTCCGGGGAATATCAGGCGCGAGCCCACCAATGCGTTGAGGAAATTTTTGGGAAAGAACATGTTTTCCGGGCAGGTACAATAAATACGCTGGCGGAAGCATCGGCCATCGGGATGGTTAAAAATTATGCAGAAAAAAATGGAATTCATTTTTCCAAAGGCGAGATCCTGCGTCTGGCTAGGGGACTGACGGGAGTAAAGAGAACTACCGGCCAGCATCCTGGGGGCCTTATGGTCGTACCACGTGAACACGATGTCCATGAGTTTACACCTCTCAATTATCCTGCGAATAAGGGAGAAAGCGGCATTATCACCACGCATTTCGACTATCACTCCATTAGCGAGCGTCTGGTCAAGCTGGATATCCTGGGCCACGATGACCCGACGATGATCAAGGTATTGGAAGATATGACCGGGCACCGGGCTTTAGAGATTCCTCTGGACGACCCGGAGACTATGAAGCTTTTCTCTGGCGTTGAACCCTTGGGAGTAACTCCCGAGGCTATAAGATCTGCCGTAGGTACATACGGGGTACCTGAGTTTGGCACCCGCTTTGTAAGGCAGATGTTGGAGGTTACGCGCCCTCAGAGCTTTGGGGAGCTGGTCAGGATAAGCGGCTTATCTCACGGCACTGACGTTTGGCTCAACAATGCCCAGGAATTGATTGAGAACGGGGTTGCATCTCTAAAAGAGGTAATAGCAACCCGGGATAATATAATGACTTTCTTAATCCACAAGGAAATGGATAAAAAACAGGCATTCAGGATCATGGAGAATGTAAGGAAGGGCAAGGGGTTAACGGAAGACGAGGTTAGGATTATGCAGGCTCATGGAGTTCCCGATTGGTACATCGATTCCTGTCAAAAAATAAAGTATATGTTTCCCAGGGCCCACGCTGTAGCTTATGTGATGATGGCTTTTCGCATAGCCTATTACAAGGTCTATTACCCGATGGAATTTTATGCGGCTTTTTTCAGTGTTAGGGCCGAAGACTTCGACGCTGAGGTGATACTGGGAGGCTACGACAGGGTTAGACAAAGGATAGTTGAAATCGAAAAAATGAATAACAATGCCACTCCCAAAGATCGTAAACTATTGCCTGTCCTGGAAGTAGCCCTGGAAATGTACGCAAGGGGCTACCGTTTCTTGCCGGTGAGCCTGGATTCGTCGGATGCGACCCGATTTCTGGTTACCAATGGTGGGCTTTTGCTTCCGTTTTCGGCATTGCCAGGGGTTGGCGAAAAAGCGGCCTTAAGCATTATCCATGCCCGCAATCAGGGTGGATTTGTTTCGGTGGAGGATTTGCAAATGAGATCAGGAATATCCCGGGCAGTCGTTGATACCCTCAGGCGGAGCGGATGTTTAAACGGTCTGCCGGAAACCAGCCAACTGAGCTTGTTCGCCTGATAGTGGTGTGGGGAACGGTCAAAGCGGCGGCTAACCCTCCTGGCAACGACGGCTGTTCTTTCATTCTCTAGTGCTGGCACCGAAGGTGTCATCAGGGCCTGTACGTGAACCAGAGCTAGTTTTTGCTTGTATGGAAAAGGGCATGTATGGTAATATAAAAACGGAAATGAGCGAGACAACATTGTCGAGAAGCGAAGAGTGGGTGACCCCACTCTTTCGTTTATTATGTATGCCGTTAGGGGTGATTTGGCATGAAAACGAAAGGGATAGTGGAAAAGGTAGAACCCATTATAGAGAAAGAACTGGAACCGGTTGGCATCGACCTGGTGGATGTTCAATACAAGAACCAAGCGGGACGCTGGGTTCTGCAAGTGTTTATCGACAAACCGGGCGGGGTAGATATCGAAACCTGTCAGCGAGCCAGCGAAATCATAGGCAGAGCCCTGGACTTGCAGGATCCTATTCCCCACAGTTACGTACTAGAGGTATCTTCGCCAGGGCTGGATCGCATCTTAAAGAAAGACAGGGATTTTGAACGTTTCGCGGGACGGAAAGTGACGGTGAAACTCCGGGAGCCCCTTGACAATCAGAAGAATTTGAAAGGATTGCTCATCGGCCTGCGGGACGGCAACATCATGTTGGATATGGGGGACAGAGTCATAGGAATTCCCAAGACAGAGACTGTACAAGTACGGTTAGTAGTCGAGATTTAAGAACTTTAACACTAAGTAGACTTGGTTTGGCACCTGGATAACAAGAGGAGGAAAACAGATGGCGAGCGAATTGATCCAGGCTTTAGGAGAGATCGAAAAAGAGAGAGGTATACCGAAGGAAGTTCTTGTCGAAGCGATAGAATCAGCGCTCAAGACCGCGTACAAAAAGAACTTCGGGTCGTTGCAAAACGTTTCTGTGAAGATGGACATAAACAGCGGTGAAGTTAAGGTATATGCTAAGAAAACCGTGGTAGAGAGCGTTAAGGACGAACGTTTGGAGGTTTCGTTGGCTGAAGCCCGCGAAATTGATCCTGATATCGGTATCGGTTCTGATATCGAAATTGAGGTGACGCCGACCGATTTTGGCAGGATAGCCGCTCAAACAGCCAAACAAGTAGTCATCCAGCGCTTGCGCGAAGCGGAAAGGAGCATTGTTTTTAACGAATTTTCCAACCGGGCCGGGGAAATAGTTACCGGTACCGTACAGCGAGTAGAGCAGAAAACCGTAATAATCAATCTTGGCAGAACAGAAGCTCTTATGGGGCCTCAGGACCAGATACCGAACGAAACCTATGAGCCGGGACAGAGAGTCAAGGCGTACATCAGCGAGGTCAGAAGGAGTGCTAAAGGGCCGCAAATATTTCTGTCCCGGGCGCACCCCAACTTTTTGAAGCGTCTTTTTGAACTGGAAGTTCCCGAAATATACGAGGGTTTGGTTGAAATAAAGTCCATAGCCCGGGAGGCGGGATCCCGGTCGAAGATCAGTGTTTATTCCCGGGATGATAGGGTGGATCCGGTGGGGGCCTGCGTTGGTCCTAAGGGACTGAGAGTCCAAAATATCGTCAAAGAGCTAAGTGGCGAAAAAATAGATATAATAAAGTGGAGCCCTGACATTGAAGAGTATATTGCAAATGCTTTGAGCCCTTCTAAGGTCGTTTCAGTAGAGGCGTTCGAAGATGAGAAGATGGCTCGGGTCGTTGTTCCAGACTATCAGCTGTCATTGGCTATCGGCAAAGAAGGGCAGAATGCTAGGCTGGCGGCCAAGCTCACGGGCTGGAAGATCGACATCAAGAGCGAATCGCAGGTAGAAACGGCAAAAGGAGGGATTTAAGTGCCTAAGACGCGAAAAATCCCCCAAAGAATGTGCGTCGGTTGCCGACAAATGAAGAACAAGAAAGAACTCATAAGGGTGGTTAGGACCCCTGACCTACAGATAATCATTGATAAGACTGGCAAGAAATCTGGGCGTGGGGCCTACATTTGTCCTAACTTAGAATGTTTCAGCTTAGCTGTCAAAGGCAAGAGGTTGCAAAAATCTTTGCAACATGAGATTCCAGACGAGGTTTTGGAAGAACTCAAGAGAGAGTTGGTGGAAACTTGAAAAAAGATGTTTATCAAATGCTCGGATTTGCACGTAAAGCAGGACTAGTGTCTGTGGGCACGATGGCGGCAAAAACCAGCCTGGTTAGAAAACGGGCTTGCCTGTTGGTGATGGCGAGCGATATTTCGCCGCGAACCCAGGAATCTCTTATCAGCGACTGCCGAAAAAACGGTATTCCTTGGATAGTTGTTGGCGATAAGCACAAGTTGGGAGCAAGTGTGGGCAAAGCTTACCGGGTGGCAGTTACCGTCAACGACGGCAATTTTGCTCAGGCCATACTGAGGTTGGTGGAACCGGGGGGGAATCAGGGTAATCTGACGGGGGTGGTTGAATGGCGAAAGTAAGAGTTCACGAACTGGCAAAAGAACTGGGACTATCTAGCAAGGAACTGGTCACTTTGCTCCAGGATCTGGGCTTGGATGTGAAAAACCACATGAGCACTCTTGAAGAAGAACAAACCGTGTGGGTCAGGCGCAGACTACAAACACACAAGGCCCAGGAACCTGAGGCCAAAGATTCTGCAACCCAAACAGTTAAGGACGAACAACCTGTAAAACACAAGGAGGAGCTGCCTCGCGAATCGAGGACGGCAAAGCGTCCACAAGGAGCAGAGGCACCTAAACAGCGGGTGACATCCCAAGTCCCTGAACGCTCTAGAGGTAACGGCAGACCTCACGCTGCTCCTATTTCCCCTCGTCCTAGCTTGGCAAGGCCTCAACCGGCAGCCCCGCCTGCGGCACAGCCTGTCTCTTCTCATGGGAAAGCCACCCCGCAGCCAAGAAGTGTTTCTCCTGTCAGTGGGCAATTGCCCCCGGTTGAAAGCAAGGTCAAGGAATTTAAGAAGAAGCCAAAAGGCAAGGCAAAAAAGAAGGAGCGTCGGAGGAACGGAGTGGATATGGTAACCCCCGATGTCATTGTGATCCCGGAAACGGTTACAGTTAGAGAACTGGCGGAAAAACTGAATCGTAATCCTGCTGAGATAATGAAGAAGCTCATGGGCTTAGGGATAATGGCAGCGATAAACCAGAGGATCGACTTTGAGACTGCTGAAATCCTGGCTGCCGAGTACGATGTTGCAGTGGAAAGGGAGAAGACGGAGGAAGAGGAGCTTTTACAGGAGATCGTCGATGACGAAGCCAACCTCAAGCCTCGTCCGCCAGTGGTCACAGTTATGGGCCATGTTGATCATGGAAAGACTTCGCTATTGGATACCATCAGAAAGACTAACGTGGTCTCGAGCGAAGCTGGCGGAATAACCCAGCACATAGGCGCCTACCAAGTGGAAATTGACGGACAGAAGATAACGTTCATCGATACCCCCGGACACGAAGCATTTACTGCCATGAGAGCCAGAGGGGCCCAAGTTACCGACATCGCGGTTCTAGTAGTGGCAGCTGATGACGGGGTGATGCCGCAAACGGTGGAGGCTATAAACCATGCAAAAGCTGCAGGGGTTCCCATCATTGTCGCCATAAATAAGATCGATAAGCCTGATGCTAACCCGGACCGGGTTAAGCAGCAGCTGACTGAGTACAATCTTGTGCCCGAAGAATGGGGCGGGGACACTATAATGGTACCGGTTTCAGCCAAGACCGGGATAGGGATCCAACAGCTATTGGAAATGATCCTTTTAGTGGCGGAAATGAGAGAATTGGCAGCAAATCCCGACCGCCCGGCCGAAGGGGTCGTGATTGAGAGCAGGTTGGACAAAGGCAGAGGTCCCGTGGCCACCGTACTTGTTCAAAAAGGGACCTTAAGAGTTGGGGACAGCATATTGTGCGGTTTGACGTGGGGAAAGGTCAGGGCCATGATCGACGACCGGGGGAGGAGAATAGAAACAGCAGGACCGTCTTGTCCTGTTGAAGTGCTCGGACTCGAAGAGGTGCCTATGGCAGGGGACCAATTCCGGGTAGTCGACGAGAGAATAGCCAAGCAGATTAGTGCAATGCGGTTAGACGAAAAAAAGAGGGAGGAGCAGGCTCGAACCGCCAGGGTAAGTCTCGATGATTTGTTTAAACAAATCAAAGAAGGAGAAGTTAAAGAACTTAATCTCATCGTAAAAGGTGATGTACAAGGATCGATTGAAGCCTTGACCCAGTCTCTTATGCGATTGTCCACTGATGAAGTCAAGATTAACGTTATACACTCCGGAGTAGGTGCCATAACTGAAACTGACGTCATGTTGGCCTCTGCTTCCAAAGCAATAATAATAGGTTTCAACGTTCGCCCTGACACCAAGGCTCGGAAGTATGCCGAGAGTGAGCATATCGATGTCAGGCTTTACCGGGTTATCTATGAGGCTATAGACGATGTGAAGAAGGCAATGGTAGGATTATTGGAGCCTGAGGAAAGGGAGGTATTCCAGGGAAGAGCAGAGGTGCGGGCGGTTTTCAAGATACCAAAGGTAGGGAACGTAGCCGGTTGTTACGTGGTGGAAGGAAAGATTAATCGTAACTCCAAGGTTCGCGTACTGCGAGATGGAGTAGTGCTTTTTGATGGCACTTTAGCCTCGCTAAAACGGTTCAAAGACGATGTTCGGGAAGTAGTTGAAGGCTACGAGTGTGGAATAGGAATTGCGGATTTTAACGACGTGAGAGAAGGAGATATAATTGAAGCATACACCATAGAGCATATTCCGCGCGAGCTTTAAGAACTCCCCTGTAGTTTATGTATGCTAAGATGTGGCCGTGATGTTACAGTCGTTTTTCAAACGCTGAGGTGGGGGTGTTGCGATAATGGGTTCCCGTCGCCGAGAAAGGCTAGCCGAAGAGATTAAACGGGGTTTGTCTCATCTCTTCTTTGAGGGGTTAAAAGACCCGGGCATTGATGCGCGGGCGGTGTCCATAACCCGGGTTGAGGTATCTCGAGACCTGAGCCACGCTCGGGTGTACGTCAGTGTCTTAGGTGATGACAAAAAGTGCCAGGATACTATGAGTGCCTTGGAAAGGGCTCGGGGTTTTATCCGGAGTGTCCTTGCGGGAGAGTTGAATCTCCGTCATGCTCCGGAAATAGTTTTCCAACTTGATAAGTCTATCGAGCACGGGGTACGCATAGCTGCCATCTTGAACGAATTGAAAACACAGGAAAAGAGAGAGGATTCGGATGGCTCCAAATGATAGCTGGTCAGCAATCGCGCAAGCCGTAGTCCGGGAACCAGAGTGGCTCGTGGTTGGACATTCCATACCTGACGGCGACTGTGTTGCGTCCGTTGTAGCCATGTTATTGGGGCTGTCTTTCCTCGGGAAAAGGGTTGTTGCTGTTATCGAGGACCGGGTGCCAGAAACGTACAGATACTTAAAGGGATTCGATTTGATAACAAAGCCGGAACTCGTCGAATACTGGCCAACAGCAGTCGTTTACGTTGATTGTTCGGACCCTGAAAGGGTAGGAACTAGGACTTTGCCATATCTGAAAAATTGTAAAAAGGTCATTAATATCGATCACCATCCGAGTAATACCTTTTTCGGCCATTTCAATCGGGTGGAACCCGAAAAAGCCTCGACTGCTGAGTTGGTGCTGGATCTATTGGATGAGATGCGGGTGCCTATCGACGGTCCTATCGCAACCGCCGTTTACACGGGCATAATCATGGATACAGGGTGTTTTCAGTACAGCAACACCCGGCCCGACACCCTCCGAACTGCGGCTCGGATGCTTGAACAGGGGGCCGAACTAGACGTCGTGAGGAGAAACTTGTTCGAATCAAGACCCCTGGTAGAGATTAGGCTGCTACAGCAGGCCTTGAGCACCCTATCCTTTACTGCGGACGGCAAAGTAGCCTGGATGATACTAACCTTCGAAGACATATTGCGATTGAAAGCGCAGGATTACCATTTTGAAGGGTTAATAAACTACGCCAGATTCATAGACGGGGTCGAGGTAGGGCTACTATTCCGGGAAATCGAGCCTGGTATAATCAAAGTGGGTTTTCGCTCTAAAGATATGGTAGACGTAAACGCCATCGCTGCCCGTTTCGGTGGGGGCGGGCACCTGCGGGCTGCTGGCGCCCGGCTTGAGGGTAACATAGAAGATGTATGCCAAAAGGTTATAGAGGCAGTAAAGGAAGTGGTCACAGGTTGCAAAGAAAACGGCATGGCTTCCTGAACATAAATAAGCCTCAGGGCATCACGTCTTTCGAGGTCGTAAAAAGAGTCAGACGGTTTTTTCCTGGGCAGAAGGTAGGGCATCTGGGTACGCTTGATCCCCTGGCGGAAGGGGTGCTGCCTCTTGCCGTAGGAAAGGCAACACGATTGGTAGAGTTCTTGGTAGATTTGCGCAAAAGCTACCGGGCGGAGATGATCTTGGGAGCGGTCTCAGACACCCAGGACGCGTGGGGCAACCTGACGGTAATAGCAAACGATTTAGAACTGACTTTGGCCGACATCGAGAAAACGTTAGAATTTTTCCGCGGAGAAATACTCCAGGTTCCTCCTATGTATTCGGCTGTCAACTACCAGGGACGTCGTTTGTATGAACTTGCCAGGCAGGGTATTGAAGTTGTGCGCAAACCGCGTCCGGTGACCGTGTACTCGCTGCAGGCAGTTAAAGCGGATCTAGCCAAACCCCCTTACCGGGTGGTTCTGAACGTTGTATGCTCGAAGGGCACATACATCAGGACCCTGTGTCACGATATAGGGGAAAAACTGGGTTGCGGAGCATATCTAGCTCGATTAGTGCGGCTCTTTTCGGGTCCGTTTACTTTAGAACAATCGGTCAAACTCGAGGACATTGAAAGACAGCTGGCAGCGCAGGACTACTCAGCCTTTTTACCTTTGGATTTTCCTTTTGCTTCGGTACCGAAAATCGTTTTGGAGAATGAACAAGATGTTATTCGGTTAAAAAACGGCAATAATATACACATAAGCTTACCGAACGGTTCAGCCACGTGCCCTATCTTAGTCTACGATTTATCCCTTGAACCCATAGCTGTTGGTCGTCTGGAGGACAAAGGGGAGACGGGGAGCGTTTTGAGACCGTTGAGGGTGCTGGCAACTCAGTAAGGGACGAGGAGAGTTGTAGATGCTTATCGTTAAAGGTATTGAGAATTATCGGAAAGAACAACCGCTGTCGCTTGCGTTGGGGAACTTCGACGGGGTACATCTTGGGCATCAGAAGCTCATCAAGCTCAACATCAAGGATGCCAGAAAAAGAGGTGCTGTGGCAGGAGCTCTTATCTTCGAGCCCCATCCTTTACGGGTTCTTTATCCGGAGCGGGCTCCGCGGATGCTTATTTCGACTTCCCGGAAAATAGAGCTTTTCACCTTATTAGGACTGGACATGGTTATTCAAACTCCCTTTACTCATGAAATAGCGAGGTTGACCCCGGAGTACTTTGCGCGTCACGTGTTATACGAGACTTTAGGGGTAGTGTCAGTCTCGGTAGGGTTCAATTACACCTTTGGGCACAAAGGGCAAGGGAAACCCGAGACGCTGAAACGCCTCGGTCAAGAGATAGGCTTTGCTGTGAACGTGGTACCTCCGGTTAAGGTGGGAGAGCATGTGGTATCGAGTACCCTGGTTCGACAGGCTTTAGAAGCGGGTGACATCGAGTGGGCTGCAAAACTCTTGGGATACTGGCCTATGTTTGAAGGGGAGGTAGTGGAAGGCGAACGCCGAGGTACTAAGATAGGTTTTCCCACCGCTAATCTGAAAATTGACCCCGACTTAATCATACCGGGGGATGGAGTTTACGCAGCCAAAGTCCTGGTCAGAGGAGAAATTCACGATGCGGTGGTGAATATTGGCAAGAAACCAACCTTTCACGACAGCTACCCTGTGACCATCGAAACTTACATATTAGATTTTCACCGGGTTATCTATGGGGAAACCATCAGGGTGTACTTCCTGAGAAGGATTAGGGGAGAAATGAGATTTGCCGGAGTAGACCAACTGGTGGCTCAGATCAATCAGGACGTAGCGCAAGCCCGGGAGTTAACAGCCGACATCAAATTCAAGGCTTTTTAGGTTGATATACGGGGGAGGAGAGTGGGTGGATAAGTTTACATCCACCTCCAGCTGTGCTAGAATGAGATTTGGCAATCGGGGTGTTGAGAAAAGGTGCAGGACTCTGTGTTTTTCATGAATGGGTGTTCTGACCGGAAGACGTCCTGCAAATGATGACAGCCTTGTTTGTCTCCGGGTTGGAAGCGAGGAGGTGGCTGGCTCAGATTGCCGATGAACCGCTGACTGGGGTTAGCGATGCTCCGGCGCTTACTCTGGCAGATGGCGATTAGCAAAAAAAGGAGGTGAAAAGTCGGTGGCACTCACGCAAGAACGGAAACAAGAGATAATCCGAGAATTTCAGATTCATGAAGCTGACACAGGTTCTCCAGAAGTTCAGATTGCCATGCTGACGGAACGGATTAATCATTTGACCGAACACCTTAAGGTTCATCCTAAGGATCATCACTCCCGGCGTGGCTTATTGAAAATGGTGGGGCAGCGTCGCGCTCTCTTGGATTACCTTATGAAAAATGATTTTGACCGCTACAAGGCAATAGTTAACAGACTTGGACTGAGGAGGTAAAGAGCGGTTCAGCCGCTCTTTAAGTTTATTGCTTCTACTTTGTTATAAGGAGGGATAAGCTATAGAACACAAGGTTTACCAAACTGAAATAGCAGGGCGGCCTCTGAGGGTTGAGATTGGGAAAGTTGCCAAGCAGGCCAACGGAGCCGCTTTGCTTTACTACGGCGATACCGTCGTATTAGTGACAGCTACTGCATCCAAGGAGCCAAGAGAGGGTATTGATTTTTTTCCTTTGACCTGTGACTACGAAGAAAGACTTTATGCCGTGGGCAGGATCCCCGGGGGTTTCATCAAAAGAGAGGGCAGGCCCACTGAAGCTGCTATCCTCTCAGCACGGTTGATGGACAGGCCGATTCGGCCTCTCTTTCCCAAGGGGTTCCGAAATGACGTGCATGTAGTGGCCACTGTGATGTCGGTGGACCAAGATAATCCGCCCAATGTAACTGCCATAATCGGTGCATCTATTGCCCTTTCCATATCAGATATCCCATTTGCCGGGCCTATAGGGGCAGTGATAGTCGGGTTGGTAGACGGCGAGTTCGTTATCAATCCCACGGTGGAACAGTCGGCAAAAAGCCTAATGCACCTGATAGTTGGCGGAACCCGGGATGCTATCGTCATGGTGGAAGCGCGGGCGAATGAGGTTCCCGAGGAGACGATGCTCGACGCTATCTTTTTCGCTCACGAAGAGATCAAGCGCATCATTGATTTTCAGGAAAAGATAGTGGCAGAAGTAGGCTTGCCCAAACGTGAGGTGGTAGTTCAGGAAATCGACCCAGAATTAGAAAAGGCAGTAAGAGAGTACGCAACGCCTAAGCTCCAAGAAGCTATACGCTGCCCCGATAAGCTGCAGAGGGAGGCCCGTACCGATGCCGCTGCCGAGGAAATTAAAGAGTACTTTGCCGAGATCTACCCCGAGCAACAAAAAGATGTAGCCAATGTCATCGACAAGGTCACTAAAGAAATTGTCAGGCGCATGATACTGGATGAAGGCGTAAGAGTGGATGGACGCAGATTGGACGAGATAAGACCTGTCTCTTGTGAAGTCGGTATACTGCCGAGAACACACGGCTCGGGATTGTTTACGAGAGGCCAGACCCAGGTACTGTCTGTTACCACCCTGGGTGCCGTAGGAGAAGAACAGATACTGGATGGGCTCGGAATCGAAGAATCTAAACGGTACCTCCATCACTACAATTTCCCTCCGTACAGCGTGGGGGAAACGCGGCCGATCCGCGGACCTGGGCGGCGAGAAATAGGCCACGGGGCCTTGGCGGAAAAGGCTTTGGAGGCGGTTCTTCCCTCTCAGGAGGAGTTTCCGTACACCATACGGGTGGTTTCTGAGGTATTGGAATCCAACGGCTCAACGTCAATGGGCAGCGTATGTGGCAGCACTTTGTCGCTGATGCACGCCGGAGTTCCAATAAAGCGACCGGTGTCAGGAATTGCGATGGGACTTGTCAAGGAAGGTGAACGGTTCGCCGTTTTGAGCGATATCCAGGGCATTGAGGATGCTTTAGGCGATATGGACTTCAAAGTCGCGGGTACTGCCCAAGGGGTGACTGCTTTGCAGATGGACATCAAGATCCCTGGGGTTACGCGCGAAATACTGGACGCAGCACTGAAACAGGCTAAGGAAGGCCGTATGTACATTATGGACATAATGCTGAAGACTATCAGCCAGCCCAATCCGGAGCTTTCACCTTATGCGCCCAGAATGATACGGATGACGATAGACCCTGAGAAAATACGGCAGGTGATAGGTCCGGGAGGCAAGATCATCAAGAAGATAATAGACGAAACTGGTGCTCGAATTGATATCGAGGATGATGGCAGCCTGTTCATAGTAGCTTCTGACCAGGAGTCGGCGGAAAAGGCCAAGTATTACATTGAATGCTTGACCAAAGACGTAGAAGTAGGCAAGACCTATGTCGGGAAAGTGGTGCGAATTGCTGATTTCGGTGCCTTTGTGGAGATAATCCCCGGGGTACTAGGGCTGCCGGGTAAAGAAGGATTGGTTCACATTTCCAAGTTGGCCGAGAATCGGGTGGCTAAAGTTCGGGATGTGGTAGATATCGGTGACGAGATTCTGGTTAAGGTCACCGAGATCGATTCCCAAGGCAGGATAAATCTCTCTCGAAAAGAGGCCTTGCAGCAAGCACAGCGATCCGGTCCGAGCAGCGGACACAGGAGACACACAAAATCAGCCAAGTAAACCGAGTTTCTCGGTTTATTTGTTTTTTGAGGGGTTTTTTTCGCTCTAGAATACAACAGCTCACCGAGGAATAGAAATTTAAGAAGAAAGGCGGTGAGCTTTGTTTTTGTTTCCCGTGGGAACGGTAACGGTAATCATACGGCGCCAAACCCTGTTTGCTCTAGGATTCCTCTTGAGTTTAACTCTCTACACCATGTGGATCGAACGGGTGGAGAGAGATCTTTACGGGGTTAAACCGGGAGTAATTGTCGAGGAGATTGATTTATCATACTACCTTCCCAAGGAGGTAGAGGTTATTCTTCACGAATTGGCCTTAAAACATAAGCAGATGCCGGTAAACCCAGTTTTCGATAAGCAAACAGGAGAGCTTTTGCCTGAGAGAAACGGGTATGAGGTAAATATAGAGGCCTCGATGAGATCAATCTTTGCCGCAGGCCCGGGACAAAAGGTACCGCTGGTTTACAAGGTCATTCGACCCATGTACACGACAAAAGACTTAGAGGAGGTCAATGACCAGCTCGGCTATTTTCATACTTGGGGATACGGGTCGGCAGGGCGCTGGCAGAATATTAAACTGGCGTGTAAAAGCTGCAACAACACCATCATTTGGCCGGGGAAAGTGTTCTCTTTCAACGAAGTAGTCGGACCGCGAACTCCGGAGAGGGGCTATGAAATCGCTCCCATCATCGGAGGAATGGATACAGGTGGCGGGGTGTGTCAAGTGGCTACCACTGTTTTCAATGCCGCCTTAAAGGCAGGACTGCCTATACTGGAAAGGCATCCGCACAGCCGGCCAGTACCTTACGTTCCCCCAGGGAAAGATGCTACCGTATCATATAACTATGCCGACCTGAGGTTTAAGAACGACCGTCCGTACCCGATTATCCTGAAAGCTGGAGTCGACAGAGGGAAGATCTATGCTTATATTTTGGGCAAAAAGGAGTGAGGCAGGCTGAGGTTGTATTTCTTGCCGTGGAAGGTCGTGAGGCTCGTTGTTGCTCTCGTAATAGCAACTTTGCTGCTGTGTGTTTTGGTTTACTTTCGGGAGGGTTCGCTCAACGCCTATAAACTGGAAGAGCCCGTATACCAGGGTAAGACTGGGCAAAAGGTCGTGGCCATAACCTTCAACGTTGACTGGGGGGAAGAGTTTATTCCTGACTTATTGAAAACACTTCAACAGAACAAAGTCAAAGCCACTTTCTTTTTGACGGGGAGGTGGGCAGAGAAATTCCCCGAACTGGCCGCTGAAATAAGAAAGCGCGGCCACGAGGTGGGGAATCATGGTTATAAGCACCTTCATCTTACCAAGTGTTCGCCAGCGCAGGTAAGAGAAGAAATTGTCAAAGCCGAGAAAGCGATTGAGGCCGTGACAGGCGAACGTCCATGTTTGTTTGCTCCTCCCTATGGAGAATTTGATGCTGCTGTTCAGAGAATAGCTGCGGAATTGGGATACAAGGTGGTGATGTGGAGCTTGGACACCATCGATTGGCAACGTCCGGATGCCAGCACCATAGTGGACAGGGTTGTTCCTCGGATCCACAACGATGCAATTGTTTTGATGCATCCTACCCAGCCCACGGTTGAGGCCTTACCAATTATTCTCAAACGGTTGAAGGAAGAGGGGTACCGATTTGCTACGGTATCGGAGATCATCAAGACTTCAGGAGAAGAAAAGGAGCCCAAACACTAACATGGCTTGTCAGGTCAAGCGGAGTGTGATAGGATTTGTGGTGCTGGTATTTGCCGTTTCTTTTTTTCTTGTCTTGTTTCCCGGTAAAGCCCAGGCTGCGCCTTACGTAACAGCGCAGGCCTATTGTTTGCTGGACTTGACGACCGGGCAGGTGTTAGGCGGCAAAAACATGATGCAAATGCGTCAAGTCGCCAGTACCACAAAGGTCTTGACAGCTGTCATGGCCTTGGAGTACGCGGAGCTCTCTGAGGTGGCAGTCATTAGCCCGAAGGCTGCCAGTACCGAAAGCGGCATGGGGCTTAAGCCTCAAGACCAGATGACGGTCGAAGACCTGCTGAAAGCCGCTCTTTTGGAATCGGCCAATGATGCCAGCGTAGCCTTGGCTGAACACGTAGCAGGGAGCGAGGATTTGTTCGCGTATTTGATGAACAAGAAAGCTTGGGTCATAGGGGCTTACCGGACACATTTTACCAACTCATCAGGCTTACCTGACAAGGAACACACCAGTACCAGCTACGACCTTGCCGTGATAACCAGGTACGCTTTGGGGAATCCGATTTTTTTAAAGATGGTCAGTACCCGGCAGGCGATTATTAAGCAACCCGGTTACCCTGCCGGCAGAATCATATTCAATACTAACAAGCTATTGGGTTCTTACGATGGAGTTATTGGGGTAAAAACAGGCACTACCGACGCAGCGGGTAAGTGCCTTATTGCGGCTGCCCAAAGGGCAGACCGAAAACTGGTTTCCGTGGTTCTGCGTTCCTGGGACCGTTATGCGGATTCCCGGCGTCTCCTTGATTGGGGGTTTGCATCGTTCACCCGAGAAAAAATCGTGGATAGGTCCAACATGTTTAAAGTCTTGCCTGTACTTAACGGTACGAGTATCCAGGTTACAGTATACCCGGCTAGGGATGTGTACCTGTGGCTGCCCGAGGATAAGGCAGGCGTGGAAAAGGTAGTAGCCGTTGAATACAGGCCAAAAGCTCCTTTGCGAGCCGGTCAGAAGGTCGGGGAGTTAGAAGTGCGCTACCTGGGAATAACTGTCGATAGGGTCAAGTTGGTGGCCGGACACGCGGTGGCCAAAGAACCGGAAGGTTTTATGCGCCTATTTTACAGGTTTTATCTGCAGTTAAAGGACAGCGGGCTCAAAAAGGCTATCTAACAAACAAAGAACAGTATGGAGGTTTGAATTGTGGTAGACTACTGGGTCTTAGATAACGGAGTGAGACTCGTAACCGAGGAAATTCCATACCTGCGGTCGGTAGCTATAGGAATATATGTGGGAGTGGGGTCACGTGACGAGACAGACAACTTAAACGGGCTTGCCCATTTCATAGAACACATGCTGTTTAAGGGCACTGCCACTCGAACGGCTAAGGATATCGCCGAAGCTTTTGAAAATATCGGCGGGCAGTTGAACGCGTATACCTCGAAAGAGTACACTTGTTATTATGCTCGTACTCTAGATGAAAATTTCGAAGAGGCCCTGGATATTCTTTTCGACATGGTTTTCAATTCCGTTTTTTCTGAAGAGACCCTGCTTACGGAGAAGGGGGTCATATCCGAAGAGATAAGCATGTACGAGGACTCTCCGGACGAGCTTATCCACGACGTGTTCTCCCAACTCTTGTGGGGCAACCATGCGTTGGGTAGACCAATTCTGGGGACCAAAGAGACTGTGATGGGTTTGGAACGAAACCAAGTAATCGATTACTACCATCGATACTATGTTCCTTCAAATATGGTGATAGCGGTTGCCGGCAATATTAAGAATGTCTTCGTCAGAGACAGAATTAGTGAATGGCTGACTCGGACCCCGGGTAGCCATGTTTCGCGGGCCAAGGAACCCCCGGGGGTTCCTAGCGGGAACGAGCTAAAGCTGGTAGTCAAGGACACGGAACAGGTCCAAATATGTGTTGGAGCCCCAAGCATTTCTTACTGTCACGAAGACCGGCATGTTCAAAACATTATGAACGGGATACTGGGAGGCGGAATCGGGTCACGGCTCTTTCAGACAATTCGGGAGCAAAAGGGGTTGGCCTATTCCGTATATACGTATCCGACCAGCTATTCAGACTCTGGATCCTTTTGTGTCTATGCTGCCGCAAGCCCAGAAAAAGTTCCTGATCTTATGGCGGCTTTAGGTGAAGAAATGGAAAGATTTAGGACAAGCGGCGTTACCCAGGAGGAAGTGAATCGGGCAAAAAGACAGGTAAAAGCTAACATGTACCTGGGCATGGAGAGTGTCATGAACCGCATGAGTCGGCTGGGCAAGTCAGTTTTGTTCTATGATAGGGTGATACCGCTGGAAGAAGTTATCGATAAAGTAATGGTGATTACCCCAGAAGACGTGCAGAGATTTGCCGGTGAGGTACTGCGTCCTGACCGACTGTGTCTCGCCGCCATCGGGAGCAAAGAGGTTCTGCCTCTGGTAGAAAAAGGATTCTCGCTGGTCACGAGGTAGGATTCGCCTCAGAATCCGAGGATGAGACCTCATTTTCGCCAATCAGGCAGTGATCGCAATAAGGTATGTTACGGTAAATCGACTTGGGAATGAGATTGCCGCACAATATGCACAGTCCTTGTGATGCCCAGTGTTTCTTGTTTATCAGTCGCGTTTGTTGGGAAAACACCCATTTATTAATCTTGTCCCGGAAACCGTGGCTCCCGTTCACGAACTCGATCCCCGTCAAAAAAACCGGCGGCTCGCTCAGGTGACTCACCAACCGCACTACGCGACCGGTTACGACCATCTCGGGGATTTGAGGGAGATCAAGCATCAATTTCAACTTTTCTCCCGGGTTCAATTTGTTCCTGGTGGCCAAAAGGCACCCTCCAGCACTGATGTCCACCAGACGGGCGGTATGCAAGGAAGGCCCTTCAGCAGGGTCGGTCGCGACAAGCGCGTATTGGATACTGAACCCAGCCGGAACGCGAACCCAGTCTCGTTTTTGACCACTTCTGCGTCCATTTGGCAAAGAAGGTTGCGGTTTCGGAGGTTTAGCCGAACCCGGGAATTCGAAACCAGATACTTGTTTTGAGTGATAGTAATAATAGCCCCCGACCGCCACAATTACAAGGACCAGCAACGAGAGGCCCACAAGGACCCAGTTTGGCCCTCCCGAAGAGGCATTTTCCGTAAAAGCCCGGCTTATGTTTTTGTGAACCTCCTGCCAATCGCCAGCCAACAGCCAAGCGAGTTGGCTTCCATTCGGAGTCGAGAAAAGTGGTCCTGAGGCCGAAGTTTTTTCTGGTATGTTTAAAATAGTCATTGTTTACTACCTCTTTTCCGGGACTGGATGGAGAACCTTTTTCATCCTTAATGGTACCGGGAGGTGCATTGACAATCAAGGTTCTAAATTTGTCGGCATGTGGACCTAGGGGAGGGAAAGTGTGAGTCTGTCGATAAAAGTTCACGTGAAGAAGCTGTCAGAAAAAGTGGGGGAGCTGTGGCCCCTGCCCTTCTACGCTTCCAGTGGTGCTGCGGGGATGGATATTTGTGCCTGTCTTGACGAGCCTGTGGAAGTCAGGCCACTGGAGAGAGTGCAGATACCGACCGGCATCGCTGTAAAGATACCACCCGGCGTTGTTGGACTCTTATTCCCGAGAAGCGGCAGCGCTTGGCAGGTGGGTATGACCCTGAGCAACGCGGTGGGAGTTATCGATTCTGATTATACCGGGGAAATAAAGATACTGATTACAAATCTGGATCCACAGCGGCCCTTTATCATCGAGGCAGGTCAGAGGATAGCCCAAATTGTATTTGTGCCGGTTCTAAGGGCTGAACTGGAGCTGGTTGAGGAACTTGAGGAGACCGACCGAGGCAGCGGGGGCTTCGGCTCAACCGGCAGGTAGCCCGGTTTTCTCGTTAATTTGTGGGATAAATCTTAAAGGCTGTAACTATTAATAATGTTAGGAAGAAAAATGAAACCGGAAAATCGCCGAAGCTGATTAAAAAAGGGGGAACCTGCGTGCGGCTGAGCGAGCTGGAAGGAAAAGAGATAGTCAATATTTACGACGGGATGAGGCTGGGAACCGTAGGCGAGTCGGATCTAATCATCAACTGCGAAACCGGCGAAGTGGTATCTATTATTCTGCCCAACAAGGGCAACTTCATAAACTTGTGGGTTGATAGACAGAAGCTCATCATACCCTGGGACACGGTGAGGAAAATAGGGCGGGAAGTAATAGTAGTGGAACTAGATGAGACACACCCCCGCCTCAAGAACAACAGCGTGTAGAAATCACCGTTCAGTTACGAAGGGTTGCCGCCAGTCTCAGGGGATTGAGCAAGAGATCGAGACCGTCAAGAATGTTATTGACAACGACGTCGGCATGCTGCAGAGCAAAGCCGCAGCACCCTTCTGGTCCTATGACCGCAATGGCCAAGAGCGCATGTTCCATCATTTCACAGTCGTTAAACCCGTTGCCTATAGCCACTACGCCTTCGGAACGCAGGGAATTAGCCAGTTGACCTTTATCTTTACCTCCTTTTTCGGGACTCACTTTTCTAACGGCGATGCCTAATTCTTCTGCTACTTGAATTCCGGTTCCGAAAGTGTCGGCTGTGAGAAGGACGACGTCCAGGTGAGCTTTAAGTTTTTCTATTCTTTCCTTAACCCCGGGTATGAGCTTGCCGTCAACGGTAAGAGTGCCGTTCATGTCCAGAAACAGGTATTTGAAAGCCAGTTCTCCTCGTCCTGGAATCGATATTGTCAACATTAGGCGGAAGCCCTCCTTTAGCCGAGTGATTGCCGTAGCCGCGAACGAATCAAAAACAGACCGCAAGCCACAGGGCGAGTTCAAAAATGTCCTTGACGTAAGTATTGGTAGCCGAAAAATACCAGAGAGGCCAGCAAGACCAGGATTGTATAGTAGAACGTGTACAGCCAACGCCGCCGTGACTTATCCTCGACCGGAGTAATCCTGACCTGTATGTACAGCGCTAAACTTGCCACCCCCAGACACCCGACCACTAGAAGTTTCGAGGCGGCTGGACTGAGTACCCCTACTGACACCGTACCTGTCACCTTCCTCATGTATGATCCTTCGATCCCTACATGTCCCATTCTATACCTAAACTGTCTTCGAGACAACATTGCCTAACCGGGCCGGCGCCTTGACGCAATCCTGAAAATATATACACTATTGGTTAAGGCTCGACAATAAGGCACACGACGACTAGGCATGAGTGATCAAGAAAGAGATTCGGAGGTGGAGCGCGAGGTGAAGGCCAGGATTAGGGTAGGTGTCGCGGGTGCTCTAGGTAGGATGGGACAAGAAACAGTCAAAGCTGTTTTCAACGATCAGGAGCTGCAATTGGTAGGAGTAGCCGATCCCAAGGGCCGAGGGAAGAAGCTGTCCGAGGTTATTTCGGTACCGGGTCTGGAACTACCTGTTTGCCATGATGTGGCTGAGATGATAGATACCTGCAGCCCCGACGTGGTAGTAGACTTCACAACCCCCCACGCCGTTTACGACAACGCAAGGACTATTCTGAGTTACGGGGTAGCCGCTGTGGTCGGCACCACGGGCCTAGGTGAGCAGGAATTGCAGCAACTGGAGATTCTTGCCCGAGAGAAGAACACAGGGATAGCTGTAATACCGAATTTTGCAATCGGCGCAGTGCTTATGATGAGATTTGCGAAAGAAGCGGCCAAGTACTTCTCTAATGTTGAAATTATTGAGCTTCATCATGACCAGAAGCTGGATGCCCCGTCAGGTACCGCTGTCAAGACCGCAGAGATGATCAATGAGGCTTTGGCCGGAATCCCGCCGCGCGTGGTTCAAGAGACAGTGAAGCTTCCGGGGTGCAGGGGTGGGGTGCTAGAGGCGGTTCGGGTGCACAGCGTCCGCCTGCCGGGGCTAGTTGCTCATCAGGAAGTAATTTTTGGCGGGCCAGGACAAGCTCTTACTATCCGCCATGATTCGTATAACCGTGAATCGTTCATGCCAGGGGTATTAATGGCAGTGAAAAAGATGACGGAACGAAAGGGAATGGTTTACGGCCTAGAAAATTTACTGTAGTACCAAAGACAAGCCGGTCTTTTGGAGATGGGGGTCTAATGGGTTAGAAGCCGGTGCAGTGTTTCTTGATAGTCAGCCATGTCACGGCGGCGCAAATCTCTTTCCGAGAAAGGAATCTCAATGGTCAGGTGGCCTTTGACAGTGCCGGGACGGGGAGTGAGTACAAACACCTCTTGTCCCAAAAACAGGGCTTCCTGAATGTCATGAGTCACGAAAAAAGTAGAGCGCGGTTCAGCCAGCCAGAGGTCTAGAAACGAGCGCATAAGGGAGAGCTTGAGGCTGAGGTCGAGGGCGACAAACGGTTCGTCCATAAGAAGTATATCGGCAGGGTAAGCAAAGGCACGGGCCAGAGATACCCTCTGCTTCATGCCTCCGCTCAGCTTTTCAGGGTAGTAGTCCCGAAATTCCTGGAGGCCGACTAATTGAAGATAGCGCGATACGGTCTCTTTCCGAACGGCAGGCGGCAGCTGATCCTTCAGAACAAACTCGATGTTCCCTTTAACGGTTTTCCATTTCAAGAGCCTGGTTTCTTGAAAGATATAACTTACCCTGTGCCCGGCAAAGCCTACCATCTCGCCGGCGTCAGGCTTGACTATACCGGCAATAATATTGAGCAAAGTGGTTTTGCCCGAACCCGAGGGGCCCAGAATACATGTCAAAGTGCCTTCTTCAACCTCTATTGTCAGGTCTTCTAACACTTTTAGCCCGTCGAACGATTTCTCTATATGACGCAAGCCTAAAATCATATCTTCATTCTCCCCAGGTTTTTAGTTTCCGCTGGGCGGCTTTGAGGATGCTTTCGAAAACGAAACTTATGAACACGATGACAACCGTCCAAGACAAGATGCGGGCAGTCTCCAAGTAAATTCTTGCATTCTGCATTTGGGTGCCGATGCCGAAGAACGGCTGGCTCAGTATTTCGGCGGAAATGATAACCTTCCAGGTCAGACCCATGGCCGAGGATGTCCCAGCCGCCAGAAAAGGAAGTATCGAGGGAAAATACAGTTCAAAAAGAATTCGCCAAGGTTTTACGCAAAACAGCCTCGCCATTTCCACCAGTTGGCGGTCTACATTCCTTATACCTTGGACTACACTGTCAAAAATGATGGGGAAAGCGATGAGAAACGCTACAAAAACCGGCACAGTCTCAGTCCGAAACCAGATGAGAGCCAACAGAATGAAGGACATGACCGGGGTTGTGCGGATAACGGTCATGAAAGGCTGGAGGGCCCAGAATGCCAGATGATTAAAGCCCGCCAAGAGTCCAAAAACGATGCCGGCCAGCAATGACAGACCAAAGCCTGCCAAACCGCGGTACACGGTGGCTTTCACCGAGTGCCAAAAAACAGGGGACTGGACGGCTTCGGCCATGTCGCGCATGGTGGTTTCCGGGGCAGGGAGTATTATCTCTGCCCCGATGACCAATGAAAGAAGTTTCCAGACCAGAATTAAAAATACGATAGAACCTATGGTGACAAGGCTATTCTTTATAGTAGAAGTCATTGTCAGGCATTTTACCCCCTATGCTTTGAGGAGCAAAGTCATAAAGCACTTGCAGAAAGGCTTCAATCGCGGGTTTGCTCTTCTGGGCGTCCTCATACCGGAGGTTGCATCGGGGAATGGCAGCTTCTGCTACCGGAGCTTTCATACCCACTCCCAGCTTTTCCGCAAGTTTACCGGCTTCGTCCGGGTTCTGGTTAACCCAGTTAATCGACTCCTTGTAAGCAGAGAGGAAAGCCTTGACGATATCTGGGTGTTTTTCTGCCAAATCTTTTTTGATCACAAGGCAAGTCTGGGCGAGAGCAACGTTTTGCCCGATAATCTTCTTCCATTCCTCCTGCAGATCGAATACCACCAGGCAGGCCTCGTTGCCTTTTAGAGCCTGAGTAACCCACGGCTCGGGCAGCACCGCCAGATTGATCCGCCCGGCTATGAGACTCTGAGCCGCTTGCACCTGGTCCAAAGTGTAGTCAAGCTTCACGTCCGTGTCAGGGTTGAGCCCGTTTTTCGAGAGGAGAAAACGAAATACCACATCCGGGGTAGCTCCTTTGCCCACCACATACACAGTCTTCCCCTTGAGATCTTGCCATTTATCGACGGATACGCCATTAGACACTACATACATAACGCCCCATGAACTCATGGCAGCGAGCTGGTAGGGAACACCTTTGTTGTAAAGAGCGGCAGCCATGTTGGTCGGAAGCGCGGCGATATCAACTTCTTTGGAAACCAGTTTGGAGGTAAGCACGTCTGGCGATTCAACGATCTGGAAGTTCGATGTAACCCCTGCTCCAAGGGAAGGGTGTGATTCCATCATCTGAAGCATGCTGAGGGCCGTTGGTCCCCGAAGGGCGGCGATGTTAACTGTTATCTGCTGCGGTGTTGGGGTTGGCGGTTTTACTTGGGTTTGGCCGGCACAACCGGCAGCGGTAATCAACAGCAAGGCCATTGTCAAGGCGATAAGACTGAAACCGTATTTTCTCAACTCCATCCTCTCCTTTCTCTAGGATCTGGTGCCGTGTGCTCGGAATTTGCTGGCACCTGGTTACATTTTACTTTAACCGCAGGGCTTGGACAATGGTTACTAGTCAAACAGAGACAAGCACCTCCTGTACACGCGACGAATATATTGCTAGTAGCCTTGCCAGCGAAACTGTGAAGGAGGCGCTTCTCGTGAGTTCGGCGCTCTCAGGTATCAAAATAGCGGTAGTGGGAGGAGATGACAGGGAACTGGTTCTGATATCCGAACTGGTTCGCCTCGGGGCGACTGTTAGTGTTGTGGGATTTCCTAGAAATCTGGTAAGACAGGGGAGCTACGTGGTTAACACTGTGGAGGAAGCATTGAGGGGCGCAGAGGTCTTGATTTTGCCGATGCCGGGAACCGACCTGAATGGTGTGGTGCGGGCGGTTTACAGTCAGGAAAAGTTGGAACTGACGGAGCGTGGCCTCAGGCAGTTGTCTCCCAATGCTTTAATAATTATCGGCGTTGCCAGGCCTTTTCTTCGTGAGTGGTGCAGGAAGTACCGTTTCAATCTTCTGGAAATAGCGGAAATGGACGAGGTTGCTATCCTCAATTCGATTCCAACAGCCGAGGGCGCTTTGCAGATAGCTATAGCCCAAACGCCCATAACTATTCACGGTGCCAAGACTTGCGTGATCGGGTTCGGGCGTGTGGGACAGACGCTGGGGCGGGTGCTAAAAAGCCTGGGGGCGAATGTCACTGCGGTTTCCAGCCGAGCGGCTGAACTGGCTCGGGCGCACGAGATGGGATGCAGCCGCGCGCGTTTTGAAGACTTGGGGACCCTGCTGCAGTCGGCAGACATCGTTTTCAACACGGTCCCGTCCATGGTTTTGACCCGCCCGGTTTTGGAAGCTGCCAACCCAGACATTGTCATTATCGACCTAGCTGCTCAGCCAGGAGGCACGGACTTTGAAGCGGCCAATGCCCTGGGGATCAAAGCGATTCTTGCGCCCGGATTGCCCGGTAAGGTGGCGCCGGTTACTGCAGGAAAAATTCTTGCCGAGGTAATTCCGCGGCTTATTCTCAGGGAAATTGTTAAAGCAGAACAGACTATTTCGTGCGGTTGAGGGAGGAGGTGAGTAGATTGCGGTTGAAAGGAGTTAGAATTGGTACGGTACTGACCGGTTCTCACTGCACTATCAATGAGGTTATGGCGGAAATTGAAAACCTAAAAAAAGAGGGAGCGATAGTTATCCCTATATTGTCCTATAGCGTGGATCAAACCGATAACCGCTTTTACCGGACTGCTGACCTGAAAAAAAGGTTACAGGAACTGACGGGAACAGCGATCATCAACAGTATAGTTGGCGCTGAACCGATTGGGCCTCAGAAACTGCTGGACCTGGTGATAGTGGCTCCCTGCACCGGAAATACCATGGCCAAACTGGCCAACGGCATCACCGATACCCCGGCGTTAATGGCCATAAAAGCCCATCTCAGGAACCAGAGACCGGTCGTAATCGGGGTTTCCACCAACGATGGGTTGGGTTTGAACGCCAAGAACCTGGGTATCCTCATGGCAACCAAAAACATATACTTTATTCCTTTCCGTCAGGATAATCCTTTGGAAAAACCTAATTCGATAGTATCTGACATGAAACTAATGGTCGACACCGCTATAGCAGCATTGCAGGGGAAGCAACTGCAACCGGTTCTTTTAGGCACGGCTTAAAGCGGTATTGTTACCGTTGAAAACCATGTGCTAAAATACTTTGTAAGTTTTATACGTCGAACAAGGTAGGAGGTTTTCGCGGTGCCAATGGTAAGAGTAGCAGTAGTTGGGGCAACCGGTGCAGTTGGCCGTGAGATGCTCAAGGTTCTAGAGGAAAGGCAATTTCCCGTGGGGGAACTCATATGTCTGGCTGATCCTAGGGAAGAAGGCACTGTCGTTAAGTTTAAGGGCGAGGATATAGTGGTACGTGGAGCATCGCCCCAGGCTTTTTCCGGGATAGACATCGTTCTCTTGGCTGTGGCGAGCGAGATAAGCGAAATGTTGGCACCGGAAGCAGTGAAACGAGGCTGCGTCGTGGTAGACAACAGTTACGCTTTTCGTCTGCGCGATGGGGTGCCGCTTGTCGTTCCAGAGGTTAACGGAGAGGACGTTCGCCAGCATCAAGGGATTATAGCCAATCCCAATTGTTCCACGATAATAATGGTGGTAGCCGTCAATCCTATTCACCAGGCAGCGGGAGTCAAGAGAATTGTTGTTTCCACTTACCAGGCCGTATCGGGGGCTGGCATTCTGGGAATCGAGGAGCTCACCCGGCAAACGAGGGCTGCTTTAGAAGGCAGAGAAGAGAAGCCTGAGGTCTTTCCTTACCCGATAGCGTTCAATCTAATTCCCCATATAGACGTGTTCCAAGAAAACGGGTACACAAAAGAAGAAATGAAAATGGTGTGGGAGACCAGGAAAATCATGCATATGCCGGATCTCTTAGTATCACCGACCACAGTTCGTGTTCCTGTGTACCGCAGTCATTCTGAGTCCATTAATGTGGAAACAAGAACGAAGTTATCGGCCCAGGAGGCGCGGGAAATACTGTCCAGGGCGCCAGGGGTGGTAGTACAGGACGATCCGGCAGCAAAGATGTATCCGATGCCTCTTTTTACTTCATACAAGGACGAAGTATTTGTAGGCAGGATAAGGGAGGATATTTCCTGTGAATGCGGTCTTAACCTGTGGGTGGCCGCTGATCAGATCAGAAAGGGCGCGGCAACCAACGCGGTGCAGATCGCCGAGATTATAGTCAAAGAAAACCTTTATTAATGTGATGGAAAGCTACCAGATTTGGAGTTTGGAAAGGATATAATCGTCGAGCACTGTTTATGTTGGATTTGAGGAGGTGGGGGGGCTAAATCTGGGCTGGGTCTGGCATTGAAGGACGTGAAGGTGGGGTAACAATATTCTGGAAATGGCGGTGAGCATTATGTTAAAAGCTAGGCTTCTCACGGCTATGGTCACGCCGTATGACGAACAACTTCAGGTAGACCTGGCTAAAGCCAAGAGGTTGGCTCGTCACTTGGCGGACACGGGTAGCGAAGGCATAGTAGTTTGTGGAACTACGGGCGAATCTCCGGTGTTGTCGATAGAGGAGAAACTAAGTTTATTTGTTGCGGTAAAGCAAGAGGTTGGGGATAAAGTAGAAGTCTGGGCGGGAACCGGATCTAACAACACGTCGGCTTCGGTGGAGCTTACGCGAAAAGCCAGTGAATTAGGGATAAAGGGTATCATGGCGGTTACACCGTATTACAACAAACCGTCACAAAAGGGCCTGTACGAGCATTTCCGGGCTATCGCTGAGGCGACGCATCTGCCGGTGATGCTGTACAACGTGCCGGGGAGGACAGGGGTTAACCTGCTGCCAGAGACGGTGAAGAAACTGGCGGAGGTTGATAACATAGTAGCGATCAAGGAAGCGAGCGGAAATCTGGATCAAGTTTCCCAGATAAGAGTGCTGGTCCCTGAGGATTTTACCATCTACTCAGGGGATGATTCTCTTACGTTGCCCATGCTGGCTGTAGGGGCTTCCGGGGTAGTGAGCATTGCCAGCCATATAGCAGGCCAGCGCATTAAAGAGATGATAGATGCCTACTTCGATGGAAAAGTCGATAAGGCACGCCGTCTCCACGGAGAACTGTTCCCTCTTTTCAAAGGGCTGTTCATAACTACCAACCCCATTCCCCTGAAAGAAGCCTTGAACATGATGGGCATTGATGTCGGGGGGCTGAGGTTGCCGCTAACAGGAGCCTCGGAAAGCGAAAAAGACCAGATTCGCCGCCTTCTCCTGGATATGGGATACCTTAAGTAACTCGAAGGCATGACCGGACTGAAGTCCGGTTTTTTTGTGGGCAATTCAGGGTAGGTCTCACAGCTGCTGGTTTGTTATCGAGGGGGGAGTGGCCGACTTTGCTTGTAAGGAGTTGGGATTTGGTCTATAATGAAATAGTCGATAACTGTTCGGGTTTCCTGTTGTTTAGTTATTGAACCTCGTATTGAGCGGCAAAGGTTAGAGTTTGGAGGTGAGTGTTAATCGAATTAGACAGGATATATGTGATTCCCCTGGGCGGCTTAGGGGAGATCGGTAAGAACATGATGTTGGTGCGGTATCAGGACAACATCGTGGTAATCGATGCTGGACTGATGTTTCCAGAGGAAGAACTGCTGGGAATAGACATTGTTATTCCGGATATGACGTACCTGTTCGAGAATCGGGATAAGGTAAAGGCTGTTCTGGTAACGCATGGACACGAAGACCACGTCGGGGCTTTACCTTACTTGCTGCGGGAGATCGACGTTCCCATATACGGTACGAAACTGACCATAGGGATCATTGAAGCAAAGTTGCGGGAACACGGGATGACGGGTGCCCGTCTCCATATCGTCAAACCTAGGGACAAGATAAGCATCGGGCCCCTAGAAGCCGAGTTCATCCGAGTCAGTCACAGCATTCCGGATACTCTGGCCATCGCCATCCATTCCCCCGTAGGAACTATCCTGCACACCGGAGATTTTAAGCTAGACCAGACCCCGGTTGACGGCGAGGTTGTCGATTTCCGCAAGTTTGCGGAATTAGGAGAAAAGGGCGTACTGCTGATGTTGTCCGACAGCACGAATGCGGAAAGACCTGGTTACACCATGTCAGAGCGGGTGGTCGGCAACGTTTTCGACGATCTTTTCGGGCGGTGTGAAGGAAGGATCATCATAACTACTTTCGCTTCTAACGTCCACCGGATTCAGCAGGCCATCAACACGGCGTGCAGGTACAACCGCAAGGTGGCCATCGTTGGGCGGAGCATGATCAACAATGTCAGTATCGCTCGAGATTTAGGTTACATCGCTATCCCGGAAGACACGCTCATAGATGTAGAGTCGATCGGCCGATATCCGGACAACCAGTTAGTCATCGTAACGACCGGATCCCAAGGGGAGCCCATGTCAGCTCTTACCAGAATGGCGACGGCCGAGCACCGCTGGGTTTCCATCCAGCCTGGGGACACCGTAATCATTTCAGCTACCCCCATTCCTGGGAACGAGAAGCTGGTGGCACGGACTATCGACATGCTTTACCGGCAAGGAGCAGAAGTTATTTACGGCCCGGCCAGCGGTGTGCACGTTTCCGGCCACGCCAGCCAGGAAGAACTAAAGATATTGATCAATTTGGTTCGTCCCCGGTACTTTGTGCCGATTCACGGGGAGTACCGACATTTAAAGAAGCATGCGCGCCTGGCCGAAAATCTGGGTATTCCCAAGTCCAGGATCTTTGTGGTAGAAAACGGGCAAGTGATAGAAGTAGGAAAGAAGAAGGCCAACGTTATCGGCAAAGTTACTTCAGGAAGGGTTTTGGTCGACGGCTTGGGGGTTGGAGACGTAGGAAACATAGTACTGCGAGACAGGAAGCAGCTGTCCTCTGACGGGATCATAATTGTCGTGGTCACTATAAACAAGGAGACGGGTACTGTAATTGCCGGACCGGATATAGTTAGCAGGGGTTTTGTCTATGTTAGGGAATCTGAACAGTTGATCGAGGAAGCCAAAGAAAAAGTCAGAGAGGCTTTGCTCGTTTGTGAAAAGAAAGGCGCAACCGAATGGGCCAGTATAAAGTCTCACGTGAGAGAGGCCTTGAGCAAGTATCTTTACGAAAAGACCAAACGAAGGCCGATGATACTGCCCATAATCATGGAGGTCTAGTCAAGGGCCTGGC
Organism: uncultured Syntrophothermus sp.; assembly: GCA_964405385.1. GTDB lineage: Bacteria > Bacillota > Syntrophomonadia > Syntrophomonadales > Syntrophothermaceae > Syntrophothermus. Next base: position 17,690 of record CAYONS010000004.1, on the reverse strand, counting down.
TTGAGAAGCCGGGCTTTTTGCTTTGTTTTGTTACTTCTTGTCTGTTAGAATGAGAACACAAATAGTTGAAAGACGTAAGAAGAGCGATTCGCTGGGCACTGAGAAAGAGGGGAACGGGTAATCAATGAATAACCTACACAAATTGGTAATTGATAAAGCCTTTCAATCAGGTGCATCCTTGGTTGGTATCGCTGATCTGAATGGTTATGAAGTAGGATTAGTACGGGAGCTACAAGAAGGAGGATGGAAACGGGCGGTAGTCATGGCTCAGCAACTGTCTCGAGGTATTCTCGAAACGGTGACTGGCGGCCCGACACCGCTGTATGCCGGGCACTATACCCTGGTTAATCAGAAACTGGACATGATTGCTTTGGAAGTGGCCTCATTTCTGCAGGACATGGGATGGAGGGCGTTGCCCGTACCGGCTTCAGCGATAGTGAGTGAGGAAACCCTATCTTCTTATCTGTCCCACCGGGCGGCGGCCGCCGCTGCGGGTCTAGGTTGGATAGGAAAAAGCCAGCTGTTGGTTACGCCTCAGTACGGGCCCAGGGTCCGGCTGGTCACCGTCTTAACCGATGCACCTTTAAAACCAGGCAGGCCGATGCAGGAACGCTGCGGGAAGTGCACCAGGTGTATCGAAGCTTGCCCGGTTGGGGCAATCAAGGATGCCGACTTAGGGCTGAAAGACCGCGATGCCCATCTGGATGTGAGGTCTTGCGACCAGCATCTGTGGAAGTGGCAAGCAGAACTGGGGTACAGGATATGCGGAGTATGTGTTCGTGCATGCCCTTATGGTCAGTAGTATGGGTGAAACCGGGTTAATTTACCGGTGAGGGAGGTGCTTTCTTGGGTGCAGGCCAAGGATGTAATGACCAAGGACGTGAGGGTTATAAACCTCGACGAAACTGTGGGTGAAGTGGTTAAGCTTTTTATGGAAGAAGGCATCACCAGTGCTGTGGTAGTAGACGGTGAGAACAAGGTAAAAGGGATCATCACCGACGGGGACATATTGGCTGCCGTTCGGCAACGCCGCCCGGTAGTGGTGGATGTTATGACTTACTTTTGGGCCGCAGGCGACGAAGAAGACATAGTTGCCAAGACGGAGTCGGTTAAAAGGAAGAAAGTCAGGGAAATAATGACCAAACATGTGGTTACAGTTGCAGAAGATACTACCATACCGGAGATTGCCCGGTTAATGGTAGAACACGGTATTAAACAGATACCCGTGGTGCGGGCCGGGCACATAGTAGGTTTGGTCAGGCGCAAGGATATCATAAAAGCTGTGGCCGAAGCAGCCGAGAAATTGTGAATAAACCTGGTCTGCTAGATTCTTGGCGGTAGTTACTTCTCCGGCACGGCGATGCTGGGGTGTATAATAGTGCCCGGGCTGTACCTGGGATCAAGGAAGTCCGTAGGGTCAGTGCTTGAAAGGCTTATAACCCGAAATTCGTCTGGGCCCAGCATTTCTACGTGCAGGATTCCACCTGAGGGAAGCCTTATCTCTTTCATAACAGGAGGTTCAAATAGAGGCTCGAATAGGTCTTGGGGTCCGATATAGTAGTAAACCAAAATTAGCCGTCTCCTTTCTTCGCGTAGATCCAGCGGCAAGGAGTGGGATATTTGAAAGGGGCCGCGATGATAACTGGTTCATCTGCTGGCTCGAGAGCTGTTTATCAAATACCGCAATTTGGCCAGCGCTTCCTTGATGCCCCCGACCTCGTCGATGAGGCCTATGTCTACCGCGTCCTTGCCTACGAGAACCGTACCGATATCTCGGGCGAGTTCTCCCGTCCTAAACATCAGTTCTCTAAACTGGCTTTCTGTCACTTTTGAGTGTTCGGTAACAAAGCGTACAACCCGATCTTGCATCTTATCCAGGTACTCATAGGTTTGGGGAACACCTATGACCAGGCCAGTAAGTCGTATGGGGTGGATGGTCATGGTCGCAGTATGGGCGATGAAAGAGTAATCGGTGCTTACCGCGATAGGCACACCGATGGAATGTCCCCCGCCCAAGACTATGGAGACCGAAGGTTTAGACATGCTCGCGATCATCTCGGCCAGGGCCAGGCCTGCCTCTACGTCCCCTCCGACGGTATTTAAAACTACTAACAGGCCCCGTATATCCGGGTTTTCCTCCACCGCCACTAACTGGGGGATGACGTGTTCGTACTTAGTGGTTTTGTTGTTGGCGGGAAGTATCATGTGTCCTTCCACCTGGCCGACGATGGTGAGACAGTGAATATCACTTCTGTAGCCTGGTATCTCGGTTTGTCCGAGTTCTCTTAGGTTTTCGACTTTGTTTTCCGCCTTGGAAGCCTTGGCTGTTTTGGTAGGTTTGGGCTTTTCCTCCGTCATATCTTGCCTCCCTAGTATTTCATCAAATTTCAAGCGTTGGACCGTACTGTTTCTGTATTCTAGAATGTCCTTGATGCTCCCAAATAATGCAACGCACCTGCGTGCGTCTCTCCTAAAAGATTAGGCGTATGTGCTATAATTTAGAAAGTTGCAGAAAGGGGGCTTCTGGGTGGATTATCTCGATGCCGTTATATTAGGAATAGTTCAAGGGCTAACCGAGTTCTTGCCGGTTAGCAGTTCGGGCCACCTTGTGATATTCCAGAAGATATTGGATTTCCAGCAGCCGGGGGTAACGTTTGAAGTTATGCTGCACGTAGGCACCCTGGTCGCCATAATGGCGGCATTTTGGAGTGATATATGGGCTATGATCAAAAAACCGACCAGCCGCCTGGTAGGTCTTATCGTTGTTGGAAGCGTACCGGCCGGACTGATGGGCGTGCTTCTAAAACCTATATTTGAACAAGCTTTTGAGTCAGTGAGTGTAGTAGGAATAGGCCTCATTATTACCGGTTTTCTTTTGATGCTGGGGGAGAAAATCGGGTCCCGGGCCTGGTGGGGCAAGGGGGTAGAAAACGTATCTTGGGGTGATGCCTTATTTATAGGATTGTTTCAGGGCCTAGCTATAACTCCGGGAATTTCTCGCTCTGGTTCCACCATCGCCGCTGGTCTTCTGCGGGGCCTGGACCGCGAATTTGCCGCCAGGTTCTCTTTTTTGCTGGCGGTTCCCGCTATTGCCGGAGCCGGGATATTAGAAGCCAAGGATGTTGTGAGGGACGGGTTTGCCAGTGGCGATTTTATGTCTTACTTTATCGGAGCGATAGCTGCTCTTGTCTCCAGTTACTTGGCTATTCGCATTGTCATGAGCCTGGTGAGACGCGGCAGGTTTTCTCTTTTCTCTTATTACTGTTGGGCAGTGGGCGTACTTACTCTCCTTTTTCTCAGGGGCTAGGAAAAAGAGGTTCTGCCACTGCTATACCTAACCCTCTTGGGCTGTCCGGGAGGGCTGTTTTTGTTTAGCCTCGTCGTTATCGAATTTAGAGATAGCTAAATCTCTTACCAGATAACTGGAAGGAGAAAATCCCTCTTTGGCGAAATTGTTCCCATGAGGTGGAGATGATGAAAAAGAAACAGGTCAAAGAACAAGCCAAAACGGAGGAGAAAGCAAGAAGCGCGGTTCGCGAAGAGATTGTCGGCGTGCTTCTGCTGGCTTTCAGCATTTTCCTAGTGGCGGCATTGGCCGAGTACAGGGGAAATCCCCAGGACGCGGAAGCCATCGGCATTATAGGGAGATATATGGTCATAGGGCTGGAAAAGGCGATGGGGACTGCTCTTTTACTGGCCCCGATTTTTCTTTTCCTGTGGGCTTTCCACCTGTTGGTGATAAAAAGGTGCTGGTCCATGCGTATGGGCGGGGCGGCTCTAATATCCTTGGTGCTTTTGACATTTCTCAGTATCACCCGTATTCCTGGGGGGATGGACAGCCTTCAGGCTGCCCGTGCTGGTTTAGGTGGCGGGTATGTGGGTGGGATAATCGCTTACGCTGCGGTACATCTTCTGGGTAGAATAGGGACTTACGTGTTACTCGTTTTTGGATTCATACTTGGAGTAATGATGACGGTAGACCGACCTTTGACCGCGTTAGTGAGGTCAGGAGCGGGGCAAATCAAGAAGTGGATGCAGGCCCTGGAGACCCTGCTTTTTTACGAAGAAGAGGAGGAGATTCGCGGAGCGGAAGCGGAGACTGGCCGACGAACGGGAAAAGAAGAAGGGTCTCACGAAACGCAAGTGACGCTGCCCGAGCCTTCAGAGGTGGCCATCAATATTGCCCAGCCGCCGGTGCATCGAACCGGAGAGAAAAAATCGATAGGAGGTTCCGACGATTCTGAATACCAGCGGCCCCCGCTTGACCTTCTCTTTCCCATACAGGCCGAGAGGGGGTTCAACAAGAACGACATAAAAGAGAGCATAAAAGTGCTGGAAGACACTTTTGCCAATTTCGGCATCAAGGTGAAGGTAAATCAGGTGAGCTGTGGTCCGGCCGTCACTCGCTATGAACTTCAGCCGGCTCCCGGCGTAAAGGTTAGTAAGATAATTGGACTGGCAGATGACCTGCAGCTGAGTCTGGCCGCTCCGGGCATAAGGATCGAGGCTCCGATTCCTGGGAAATCGGCCATTGGTATAGAAGTTCCAAACGAAAGGATAACCAGAGTGGGCTTGAGAAGTCTCTTGGCTAGTCCCGAATTTCAGGGGCACGAAAGCCCCTTGGCAGTGGGTCTGGGAGAGGACATATCAGGAAACCCGGTGATTCTCGATTTGGCGGCCATGCCCCACTTACTCATCGCCGGATCTACCGGCTCAGGGAAAAGCGTCTGCCTGAACTGTATTATCATCAGCCTATTGTACGGAGCTACCCCGGAAGAATTGCGGATGCTTTTGATAGATCCCAAGATGGTGGAGCTGACGGTTTACAACGGTATACCTCATCTGCTGTCTCCGGTAATTACTGATCCTAAGAAAGCCTCTGTCGGCTTGAGATGGATGGTAACGGAGATGGAGCAAAGATATCAAAAGTTTTCGGAAACGGGAGTAAGGGATATCTACCGGTACAATGAGGTGAGCGGACAGCAGTTACCTTTTATAGTCATAGTCATCGACGAACTGGCCGACTTGATGACGATTTCTCCAGTAGAAGTAGAGGATTCGATTTGCAGACTGGCACAAATGGCCAGGGCCGCAGGCATTCATTTGGTGGTTGCTACCCAACGGCCTTCGGTAGATGTAGTGACTGGGATTATCAAGGCTAATATTCCATCCCGGATAGCATTTGCCGTTTCCTCCCAGTCAGATTCGAGAACTATTCTAGATATGGCCGGAGCCGAAAAACTTTTGGGGCGAGGCGATATGCTCGTTTATCCGGTAGGAGCTCCCAAACCCTTCCGGGTGCAAGGGGCGTTTGTATCGGACGCGGAAATTGAAGCCGTAGTGGCATTTGTCCGGCAACAGAACTTTTCTACCCCTTCCGGACAGGAGAGAGAGTTGGGAACGCAGATGGCCTTGGAGGAAGACCCCGGCTACCAGGATGAACTGTTCTGGGAGGCGGTAAAAGTATTTCTGCAGACCCAGAAAGTCTCGGTGTCATTACTCCAACGCCGACTCCGCATCGGGTATGCCAGAGCCGCCCGCCTGGTCGATATAATGGAGGAGCGGGGAATAATTTCGCCGCCCGATATTAACAAAAAGAGAGAGATATTGATCGACGAAGAGCAGTTTCAACGCCTGTACCCGAAAGACAATATGTGTTAGCATATAATAAACAGTTGCTTACAACCTACAGGGCGTAATTAGTCGGAGGGATGAGCCTGAAGCTGACGGCTAGAGAAAAGGAGATATTAGAAATACTAAAAAAGGAACCTTTGATGTCTCAAGAAGAGCTGGCCAAAAGGTTAGGAATCGCTCGCTCTTCTGCCGCTGTCCATGTTTCGAATCTCATGAAGAAGGGGGCTATCCTGGGGCGGGGATACGTTTTCAATGAACGGATGTCTGCAGTGGTGGTAGGCCGGTCTGCGGTGGAACTTAATGTATGTACGGGATTCGAAGAGGGCAGCAAAAGCCCCCATCGGATCAACCTCGAGCCCGGTGGTTTTGCCTGCAAAGTCGCCGCCAGCCTGTCCCGTTTTGGTCTCGGCGTAAAGGTGCTGACTGTTCTGGGTGTAGATGATGAAGGCAACAGGATCATAGATCGTCTGATGAGAGACGAGGTTGATACCTCCAACCTTTACCGTACTTCGCAGTACAGCACGCCGAAGCTGGTGAGAATTGCGAGCCGAGGCGACCTTACCGAATACTACGATGGCATGGGATTGGACGTTTTCGAAGGGTTGCTCGACATCTGGAACCAGTTGATAACCGAGTGCGAATGGTTGCTGGTGGAATATGATCTCATAGAGCCTGTGCTCCGCAGGTTGTCCCCCAGGGATCCCTCCCAGTGGCCTTATATCGGTACTGGGCTTTTGACCGGGAACGGGGATATCTCGGAAGAAGCGCTTGCCAGCTGTCACTTGGTGGTGCTGGGCGTAAAGGGCAATAATATTGAGGCCTGGGCGGAGAAGGGGCTGAAGATGGTTGAAAATGGTTTGACTAACCTAGTCGTTACAGACGGAAACAGCAAAATAGTCATAGGTAACGAGAGGACTTTAACTGAAGTGCCTCTTGCACCTAACCAGGAGTTTGACATTGTGCGCGGGCTAGAGGCTTTTTTGGCAGGAACAGTCTACGGGCTGACTCAAGGGTACCAGTACAGGCAGGCTGTGCGAATGGGCAGCCGGGTCGCTTCCTTGGCGGGAGCGGGGAGATGGTGATGGAGGCCATCACTGTCGAAGAAGCTCTTCGGCTTGTTAATCCATTGTTTGTCGATGTGCGTTCGCCTTCAGAATACCGGGAAGCCACTATTCCGGGAGCTGTGAATATTCCTCTTCTCTATGATGATGAACGGGCGGAAATAGGCAAGATATACCGGGAAGTAAATCCCCAACGGGCACGGGAGAGAGGGCTGGAAATAGTTGCTCCAAGGCTGCCTCAGTTGGTGAAAAGTATTGAAGATTTGAGCAAAATCGGGGCAGTAGTGCTCTTCTGCTGGAGGGGAGGAGAGCGCAGCTATGCTTTGGCCAGTGTTCTGCACCTTATGAAGGTTCCCTGCTTCCGACTGGCTGGGGGATACCGGGCGTTTCGCAAACATGTTATTCAGCAGCTGGAAATGATGCCGCAAGGAGAAGTCGTGGTTTTGCACGGGCTCACGGGATGTGGGAAAACTGACCTGATAAAATGCCTACGGGAACGGGGTTATGCCGCCGTAGACCTTGAGGGACTCGCATGTCACCGCGGTTCGGTTTTCGGCAACATTGGAATGGGTGAGCAGCCAGGCCAGAAGATGTTTGAAACCGCGTTATGGAAAGAATTAGAGGCTGTGGATGATGCCGGTTATTTGGTAGTGGAGTGTGAGAGCAGGCGGATTGGGCGAGTTCACCTCCCGAATCACCTTTTCAAAAAGATGGCTGGCGGCAGGCATGTTCTTGTTTACGATTCGCTAGAAAACAGGGTAAACCGCCTGGTGGGCGAGTATCTCGCGCAAGACGGGGAATTGGTTCTGGATAGGTTAAGAGATGGATTGAAAGCCCTGGAGAAGTTTATTGGAGTTAAGAAAGTAAATTACTTGTTGGATGCTTTAGAAAGAAGGGATTTTAGAAGCGTTGTTGAATACCTGTTGTTGAATTACTACGATCCTTTGTACCGGTATCCTTCGGAGCCCGATAGCCGGTTTGAGCTGTGTGTCAGTACGGATGATATGGAAACGGCAGTAGACGAGGTGGCGGAGTTCCTGGACAGGCAGTACAAAGGCAAGGGGTGAGGAACCATAGGTGCTTTTGGAGACATACTACGTTCGCGGCGCGAAGAATTGGGTTATACCCTCGACCAGGTCGAGGAAGAAACTAAAATAAGAAAATTTTACCTCAAGGCTTTAGAAGACGAGAATTTTGAGTTGCTGCCGGCCCGGGTTTACGCCATAGGTTTTGTGCGCCGCTATGCCAGGTTCCTTTGTCTGAACGAGGACGAAGCCGTGCAGTGGTTCAAGGAAATGATAAGTCCGGCGGAATACGAAACCGAAGACATCGCACACAAGGACGAGGCAAAGCGGAAATGGAAATGGCCAGAAGTCAAATGGCAGACCGTTGTAGCGGCGGTGATATTCCTGATACTGGCCATCTGGCTTGGAAAAATTGTGGTCGGGTATATTGCCGACAGTATCGAGCAAAACCGGTCTTACGCTCCTGGTGTTCCGGTAGAACAGGGGGAGCCTTCGGTTGTCCGCCCAGATTCTGATGAAGGTGCAAAAGCGCCGGAGACCAAGCCTTCATCCGAGGAGGACAGGGAAAGCGGAGCAGGGATATCCTCGGAGACTTCCGATAAAGATGCTGCCTCATCGCCTGGAGAAACTGGAACCGCGGGAGAAAAGGTAACGGTGAAGTTGAGGGCCACCGACCGCAGCTGGGTTTCGCTATACGTAGATGGGGAAAAGGCGTTTTCCGGCATAATGAACGCTAATGAGGAGACGCAGGTGAGCGGTTACGAAGTTACACTGACGGTGGGGAATGCAGGGGGTATATTAGTTACCGTGGACGGCAAGGATCTCGGTTACTTGGGGCGCTCAGGCGAAGTTATCCGGAACAAGGTGTTCACCGGCGGATCGTAAGGATGGAAATGGATGCGGCGGGTTGGGCTCAACCCGCTTTTTTTGTACCTTATATATTTTTTACTATTAATAGCTACAGGAGTGTAAATCAGAGCTATGAACAGAATAGGCTTTATCAGCTTGGGGTGTTCGAAAAACCGAGTAGACACCGAAGTGATGTTAGGCCTTCTCGACAGAGAAGGATACATTATTGTGAATAAACTGGAAGAGGCGGACATAGTAATCGTCAATACTTGCGGTTTCATAACACCTGCTAAAGAAGAGGCCGTTAACACCTTATTAGAAATGGCAGAGTTGAAAAAAAAAGGAGTTATTAAGAAGTTAATAGCTGCCGGTTGTCTGGTGCAAAGGTACGCGAACGACCTTGCCCGAGAGATCCCGGAGATAGATGGACTGGTAGGAGTATCTCATTTTACCCGGATCGCCGAAGCGGTCAGGCGGCTCGAAGGTGAAGGGCAATGCTTTCTGGTCGGCGAATTTCCCCCAAGGCTTGATGGAGGGGGAAAGAGATTGCTCAGCACCCCGCCGGGCTGGGCCTATCTAAAGATTGCCGAGGGCTGCGATAACCGCTGTTCCTATTGTGCCATTCCTCTAATCCGGGGACATTTTCGGTCCCGGCCGCTTCCCGAGATTGTCGCAGAGGCGGAGTGGTTGTCCCAACTGGGGGTCAAGGAGTTGGTGTTGATAGCCCAAGATACTTCTATGTACGGCAGAGATATAGACGGAGATATTGACCTGGCGGTTTTGCTGGAGCATCTCAGTAACGTCCATGGTATAGAGTGGATACGGGTCATGTATACCCACCCGTTGCACCTGAACCAGCGCATGATAGAAGTCATGGCCAAAGAACCGAAGGTAATACCTTATTTAGATCTGCCGGTTCAACATGCGAACGATGCGATACTGAGCCGCATGGGGCGGGGGTATTCAAGGTCCCGCCTCGCGCGGTTGTTGGACGAATTGCGCTCCCGATTGCCGGAGCTTGTGCTGCGTACCACAGTCATGGTGGGTTTCCCCGGGGAAGATGAGTCAAGATTCGAGGATCTGTGCTTATTTATACAAGAAAGTTGTTTTGATTGGCTGGGTGCTTTCACCTATTCTCCGGAGGAAGGGACGGCTGCCTGCCGATGGGTAGATGACGTTCCCGAAAAAGAGAAGCGGCGGCGTTGGTGCCGTGTTATGGAAATTCAGTCCGAAATCACATCGGAGCGCAACCGGGCCCGTGTAGGTAGAGTTGAGAGAATACTGGTGGAAGGGAGTATTGGCCCCGGAACTTATCAGGGAAGAGGCTATTATCAGGCTCCAGAAGTCGATGGGATAACGGTGATCAAGTCAGAAAGAGCCTTAAAAGCAGGACAAATGGTGGAAGCTAGGCTGGTTGGCTGGCGGGGATATGACATGGTCGCCGAGGTACTCTCATAAAACGCTTGCCGCCGGGTGAAAACAGCTATAACCTGGTAGGGAAGGGGGATCACTTTTAGGTGACTATGAGCGCGAGATACAGGATAAAATTACGAATTAAAAGGGCGGGAGCAAAGGGGAAAGGCCTCCCGAATCATGGCCGCCTAGACGACGCATCCGGGGCAAGTCCGCTTAACTTGCCTAATGTGCTTACTATTTTTCGGATATTCCTGGTGCCACTATTTATGTTTTTCTTGTTGACCAGAATCCAATACGGGAATTATCTGGCTGCCGGTGTATTTATTATGGCGGCTGTGACCGACAGCCTGGATGGTTATATAGCCCGCAGGCGTAAACAGGTAACCAAGCTGGGAATTATATTGGATCCCCTGGCCGACAAACTTCTGATTACCTCGGCTCTCATCAGTCTGGTCCAGTTAGGCCAGGTCGCTGCCTGGGTGGCAGTGGTTATTTTGGGCCGTGAATTCGCTGTAACCGGACTGCGGGCAGTAAAGGCAGAAGAGGGGATCATTGTCCCTGCCGGGATTCTGGGAAAACTGAAGACCTTGTCGCAGATAGTGGCGATAATCTTGGTAATCGTCGAAGATTTTTACCGCCCGTTGCTGGTGTGGCCGATAGGGGACTGGGCCATGTATTTGGCCGTTGTCCTCACCGTTATTTCGGGGTTGGTTTATTTCTGGCGGTGGAAGTAGCTTTCTCTTTATGATCAACAGTGCCGGTGTTTCCAGGGATTCACGGGCAGCTCAGAGGTGGGCTTATGCTATAATCAGTCTGAGGTGTTGAACCGTGTGGAAAGATTTCAAAGCACCGGTGGCAGTAATTGCATTGGTGGTTACTTTGGCTGCAGCCATGCTCGCATACAGCTTGTACAACCATTATTTTATTGAAAGACCGTTTGAGCAAGAGATAAGCCGAGTTTCTGGAGTGGAAAGGGTTGTTATCGGCAAAAGCCAGCACAAGGTAAATGTAACGGTGACCTTGAAAGAATTGGAAGACTTTGCTCCTAGCTACAAGGAAATCGAGCAACTGGCTGAACGCCGGTTTGGTAGTGATAGATACTCGATAGAGATAAGGGATGCGAGGAATGAAGAACTCCAAGAATTTTACGGTGAGCTCCAGCTCTATCTTTACCAGGGAATAGCCAATAATTCATTTCTTTGGTTGGACAAGGAAATAGGGAGGCTGGCTGGACAGCGCGGGCTGAGGTATAAGTTGAGCGTTGATAAGGAAAACTTGTACCTTCAACTGCACGGTAAAGGCAGCTACATGTACGAGGTAATAAAAAGGGGAGAGGAAAACAGCATCAAGCAGGGGTCGGGGAGGTAGGTATATGTGTCTCGTGAAATCGCCATAGGCTCGGTGGTCGGCATTTTGATATTCCTTGCCCTCCTCGGAGTCAATGTTTTGCCTTTCGTGTTTTTCACCGGTATTATCATGGCTTTTTATTTTTTTTATCAAATGCAGGGGGCTGGGAGTTTCAAGACTCCGGATGCCAGGGGGCGGGTAAAGGACCTAATTACGTTTGACGATATAGGGGGACAGGATACCGCTATCAACGAACTAAAGGAGGCTTTGGAATTTCTCCTTCGTCCCGTTGAAATCCTGGAAATGGGCATTCGCCCCTTGAAGGGTATCCTGCTGGTAGGACCTCCGGGTACCGGCAAGACTCTTCTGGCTAGGGCCGCTGCCAGCTACACCAAATCCGCGTTTTTGGCAGCATCTGGCAGCGAGTTTATCGAAATGTATGCCGGTGTCGGAGCAAAAAGGGTAAGGCAGCTTTTCGGGGAGGCTCGCAAGAAAGCTCGCCTGTCGGGGAAAAACAGTGCCATACTGTTTATTGATGAATTGGAAGTTTTGGGGGCAAAGAGAGGCTCGCATCAGAGCCACATGGAGTATGATCAGACGCTGAATCAACTGCTGGTGGAAATGGACGGCTTGATGCCCGACGATGAGATAAGACTGCTAGTCATAGGGGCAACAAACCGGGCAGATATGCTAGACCCGGCTTTGCTCCGACCGGGCCGGTTTGATCGCCAGGTGCTCGTCGGTCTTCCCGATAAAAAAGGCCGGATAAGAATTCTCGAAATACACACCCGGAACAAACCGGTGGCTGAGGACGTGGACTTTGAAGAGTTGGGGCGTATCACCTTTGGGTTTTCCGGGGCTCACCTGGAAAGCCTGGCTAATGAAGCTGCTATTTTGGCTTTTCGCGAGAGATGCAAGAAAATTCATCACCGGCATTTCAAAGAGGCGGTGGATAAGGTCATTCTGGGAGAGAGACTGGATCGAAGACCTACGATGGAGGAGTTGCGGCGGGTAGCGGTACACGAGTCGGGTCACGCTTTAATCAGCGAATTGCTCCAGCCGGGTTCAGTTTCGTCTCTAACCGTAGTTCCGCGGGGACAGGCACTCGGCTACATGCGTAAGTCGCCCCAGGACGACCAATATCTTTACACTCGGGATGAACTGAGCAATCAGATAATGGTGGCCCTGGCGGGAGCCATCAGTGAAGAGATATACTTTGGCAACCGTAGTACGGGAGCGAAGAATGATTTCGAGCAGGCGTGGGAAACCGCAAGACAAATCGTGGTCAGTGGGCTGTCGAGGTTAGGAGTCGTTCACGCGCAAGACATACCTCAGGAAGCCCTCTACCATGAGTGTGTGAATATCTTAAAAGAGTTGGAGCACAAGACCAAGGAGCTTTTGCTCCAGAGTTATTCCACATTGGAGAACGTTGCCCAAAAACTTTTGCAAGAGGAAACGCTGAGCAGGGAACGGTTCGAGAGTCTGCTCAATGACACGCAGAACGGGGCGGGTGCCGATAATAGTTCTTTATTGGTGTCGGCGGTGGGCTACGCTTTCAAACCTCGGCTGAAATATCGGCCATGCTGAGATAAAGCGAGGTGACAAATTTGAGTATTCGGGCATACATCGTCTGCACAGGAACCGAGCTTCTTCAGGGCGATGTGGTTGAGACGAATTCGGTACTGATTTCGCGTCATTTGGCTTCACTGGGCATCAGGGTTGTGGGAAAATCGGTGGTCGGGGATGACCGGCTCAGTTTGCAGAAAGCCTTCGAGCTCGGGTTGGAACTGGCAGATATAGTTGTCGCTACCGGTGGCCTGGGACCTACTCGCGACGATATTACGAAGGAAGTGGCTTGTGAAGTAATGGGATGTAGTCTACAACTCCGCCCGGAAGAAGAAGCCAAGTTAAGGGATTTTTTCAAACGGCGAAACCGAGAAATGCCGGAAAGCAATTTGCGGCAAGCCATGTTTCCCCCGGAGGCCCAGGTTCTTTCCAATCCCAGAGGAACGGCCCCGGGAATGTTCTTGGAAAAAAAGGGGAAGACGGTGATTTTGCTGCCGGGACCTCCCCGAGAAATGCAGCCTATGTTTATAGAAGAGGTTGAGCCCCTACTGCGAAGAATACTGGGGGATACTCGGGAGTTTGTGAGAACCCGTGTTGTAAAGGTCATAGGCCCGGGGGAGTCAAAAGTAGAGGAGATGATAAAAGACCTTCTGGACCAGCCGCATGGAGCTTCCATTGCCCTGCTTGCACACGAAGGAGAGATCCACGTTAGGTTGACCGTTTGTGGTTCAGACCCCGAGCTTGTGCAAAAACAGCTCGACTCCCTCGAGAACGCTGTGGTTAGGATTTTGGGTCTGAACGTTTTTGGCTTTGACGATGATACTCTGCCTTCGGTGCTTGTCCGCATTCTTCGGCAAAAAGGGCTTAGGGCGGCATTCGCCGAATCATGTACCGGTGGCCTATTGGGAAAGATGTTGACCGATGTACCGGGCAGTTCCGAAGTTTTCTGGGGCGGTGTTGTGACCTATTCGAATGAAGCCAAGATGCGGATACTCGGGGTTAGTTCGCAAACTTTAGAGAGATTTGGCGCGGTAAGTCCTCAAACTGCAGCCCAGATGGCCAAGGGGATAAAAGACTGTTCCGGCGCAGAAATTGGGTTAAGTATTACTGGAATAGCCGGGCCCGGTGGGGGAACTCCAGAAAAGCCGGTGGGGCTTGTGTACCTTGGCTTGGCTCGTTCCGATCAGGTTGTGACCAGGGAGCTTCGACTTACCGGGGGAAGAGAACATGTAAGGATTTTGGCAGCAAAAAGCGCTTTAGATTGGTTGCGGAGACACTTGACAGGGAGAGAACAGGATGAGAGTATTCGTAGCAATACCCGTTTCTGAGGAGATTAAGAAAAAGGCCGAGTCTATAAAGAATGAATTACTGAGGGTAGGGGCCGACGTAAAATGGGTGGAGCCTCATAACTATCATCTTACGGTAAAATTTCTCGGCGAGACTTCAGAACAAGAAGTAGCCAGGGTGGTTCGGGCTCTGCAGCGGGTTGGTGAAGAATCCCCGCCGTTTGCTCTGAAGCCAGGTAGAGCCGGGTTTTTCCCGAACGAAAGGAGACCGCGGGTCATATGGATAGGGATTCAAGGAGAGCTGGATAAGGCTTTTTGGTTGGGAGAAAGGGTCGATGCCTATTTGGCGGAGATGGGTTATGATCCCGAGGAAAACCGCAAGTACCATCTCACCCTGGGAAGGATTCGTTCGGAAAGGAATACCTTCCAACTAGTATCTTTGCTGCAGAAGCTGTCTTTTGAGGCCGATTTCCCCTGGTTTCAAGTTAAGGAAATTCATTTGATGCAGAGCGAGCTCAGTTCAAAAGGTCCGACCTACACAGTCTTGGAAACCATACCCCTCTCCGGGTAAAATCTTGACAGGTCGCAGACGTAGGAATATAATGGCATAAAGCGAACATACGTTTGAGGGGGTTTATTTATGTCCGAGAGGTCGGATAGGCTGGAAGCCCTTGAATCGGCAATAAGGAAGATTGAAAAGGATTTCGGAAGAGGCTCCATAATGAAACTGGGAGAAGCTGCGGCCATGAATGTTGCAGTTATACCTACTGGCTGCCTTTCTCTGGATATGGCTTTAGGAGTGGGAGGACTCCCCCGGGGGAGAGTTGTAGAGATATTCGGACCTGAATCTTCAGGTAAGACCACAGTAGCTCTGCATGTGATCGCAGAAGCGCAAAAAGAAGGCGGGATAGCTGCTTTCATAGATGTGGAACATGCCCTGGATCCTTTGTATGCCAAAAAATTAGGAGTCAACATCAATGATCTTCTGGTATCTCAGCCCGATACGGGTGAACAGGCTCTCGAGATTGCAGAGGCCCTCGTGCGCAGCGGTGCCGTGGATGTGCTCGTTGTGGATTCTGTGGCTGCACTTGTTCCCAAAGCCGAGCTGGAAGGAGAAATGGGGGACATCCATGTAGGACTGCAGGCCCGTCTCATGTCCCAGGCTCTTCGCAAACTTACCGGTACTATAAGTAAGTCGAGGACCTGTGCTATTTTTATCAACCAGATTCGGGAAAAGGTTGGTGTGGTGTACGGCAGCCCGGAAACGACTCCCGGAGGACGTGCTTTGAAGTTCTATGCTTCCGTTCGCTTGGAGGTTCGCAAGGTAGACAACATAAAACAGGGTACGGAAACAGTCGGCAGCAGGACGCGGGTTAAAGTGGTAAAAAACAAAGTCGCCCCACCGTTCAAGCAGGCGGAATTCGATATCATGTACGGGGAAGGCATTTCCAGAGAAGGCGATCTTTTGGATCTCGGTGTGGAGCTGAAAGTCTTACAGAAGAGCGGGGCCTGGTACTCGTACGAAGGGGAGCGGATAGGTCAAGGACGCGAAAATGTGAAGGATTTTCTACGGGCTAACCCTGCGATTTTCAAGGAAATAGAGGCCAAGATCAGGTCGGCTCTGGCTGGATCCAGGGAAACACGGGATATAGACCAGAGTTAAAACTTGACACTAATTCTGGGACTTAATAAAATTAAACCTAAGGTTAGGGAAGTTCTGCCGAAGAAAGCTTAATACTGGATCTGGAGGAACTTCTGTTTTGACCGAGTTCTGACTCGGTTTTCTTTATGTCTTCTGTCCGGCAGTGCACGTTTGGAGATTCCATAATAACTAATCTGATATAGATTAAGGAGGTGATACGGATTCAGTTTACTACCATTCTAATCGCAGCAATAGCCCTTTTGGCCGGAGTCGGAATAGGATACGCGCTGAGAAAGAATGTGGCTGAAAGCAAGCTCGGTGCCGCTGAGGAGGAAGCTAAGCGGATCCTCGAAGAAGCAATTAAGGAAGCTGAAGCTAAGCGCAAGGAGATGCTGTTGGAAGCCAAAGAGGAGATTCACCGGGCGAGGCAGGAAGCAGACAAGGAAAATCGGGAGCGGAGACGTGAACTCGACCGCATAGAAAGAAGAATCATTCAAAAGGAAGAGACTCTCGATAAAAAATTGGAGAATATCGAGCAAAAAGAGCAGGCGCTCCGGGAAAAGGAGAGCGAAATCGAAAAAACCCAGGCGGATCTTCAGGTTGTATTGAGCCAACAGCTGAAGGAACTGGAACGGCTCTCAGGGCTATCATCAGACCAGGCTAAAGAACTCTTGCTCCGCAATGTGGAAGAACAGATAAGGCAGGAAACCGCCGCTCTAATCAGGGAAATAGAAGCCGAAGCGAAGGAAGAGGCGGAGAAAAGAGCGCGCGACATCGTTTCTCTAGCTATACAGAAGTGTGCAGCCGATGTTGCAGCTGAAACTACGGTATCGGTGGTAGCTTTGCCTAACGACGAGATGAAGGGGCGTATCATCGGGCGAGAAGGTCGTAATATCCGCACCTTTGAGACATTGACCGGTGTGGATCTCATTATTGACGACACCCCCGAAGCCGTGATATTGTCTTCTTTCGATCCCATCCGAAGGGAGATAGCGAGGCTAGCTTTGGAAAAGCTCATCGCCGATGGCAGAATCCACCCTGCTCGAATTGAAGAGATGGTGGAAAAGGCCACGAAGGAGATTGAGCAGGAGATCCGAGAAGTGGGTGAGCAGGCAGCATTTGAAGTCGGTGTTCACGGCTTGCATCCTGAGATAATAAAACTGCTGGGCAGACTTAAGTACAGGACGAGCTACGGGCAGAATGTTCTTAAACATTCCATCGAAGTAGCGCACCTGGCCGGTGTAATGGCAGCCGAGTTAGAGGCGGATGTGACCCTAGCCAAGAGGGCAGGGCTTATTCACGATATTGGCAAAGCGGTAGACCACGAGATGACCGGTTCACACATCGAAATCGGTGTTGAACTGGCCAAGAGGTATCGAGAGAGTAAAGAGGTGCTCCATGCCATCGCCGCCCATCACGGCGACATAGAGCCTGAGACTATCGAAGCCGTCCTTGTTCAGGCTGCGGACGCCATATCAGCGTCGCGACCAGGAGCACGTCGCGAGACCCTGGAGGCATATATAAAGCGGCTTGAGAAGTTGGAAAAGCTGGCTGACTCTTTCCCCGGAGTGGAAAGAGCCTATGCTATCCAGGCCGGTCGCGAGGTACGTATCATGGTGAAACCGGAGGAAATCGATGATCTGGCTTCGATAAATCTGTGCCGGGAAATAGCGAGGAAAGTAGAGCAGGATCTCGATTATCCGGGGCAAATAAAAGTCGTGGTTATAAGGGAAACCAGGGCAGTCGATTACGCCAAATAAATATTGAAAACTCGGGCCTCGAAAAGGAGGCCCTTATTTTGTCCGGGCTTGTAATTTGTGGAGTGCATAATGAGCCGGCAATTAGGTATAATATTCTGGAAATC
>CAYONS010000003.1:0-68274 GCA_964405385.1 uncultured Syntrophothermus sp. | reverse complement strand
ACGGTCATCGGGAGAATGACGTCACGGTACTTGCCGCGCACGTAGAGGTCGCGCAGCACGTCGTCGGCGATGCCCCAAATGAAATTGGTGATCCAGGTGAGTTGGCCGTTTTCCATTTCAAAATATCCTCCAGATTTAGGTATAAATTCTTGCCTGACGATCGTTCCCAGTAGTTTATACCGCGAAAAAGGTGCCGGCCTTACAGGTTTCGTTCGTCGTTGTATTCGCCAATAGCTGCCATTTTTCCTGCTGAGGCCTTGCTGAGGTCGAGGAGTCTGGTGGGTTGATATCGCGTCGCGTCCGCCTTTCTATTTTTCTATACTCGGGCACACGAAGCAAGTTTGCAAGGGAAAATTGGCTGCCGAAACGCCTATGTTGCCTAGCAATAGTATTTTCTTTGTCGGCCCTTCTTGACAACGAGATTCCCAAGCTCTAAAATCATAGACTGTAAAGTAAATATGCTTTACACTGGAGGACAACGGTGTTACAGAAAATAGAGAGGATGAACTGGCTGTTGGATTTTTATGGCCCGCTCTTGACAGACAAGCAGCGGCGCATTGCGGAATTGCACTATGAAAATGACTGGTCCTTGGGAGAAATAGCTTCCGAGTTCGGCGTATCCCGACAAGCTATATATGATATACTGAAACGGGCGGAAAAGGCCCTGGAGTCCTATGAAGAACGATTGGGGTTGGTTGCGAGATTCGTCGATGAACGGCAGCGGCTGCTCGAGGCTTACCGTTTGTTGATGGGGGTAAAGGGAGAGGAGAACGGCCCCATAAAAGAGCGAGTTATGAGCTTGTTGGAAGAGGTTTTGAGGCATGAGGGCTAACAGAGGAGAGGGATATGAATGGTTTTCGAAGGCCTGTCAATCCGGTTACAGGAAGCTTTCCGAAAACTGAGAGGAAAAGGCAAGCTTACTGAAGATGATGTAAATATGGCGATGCGTGAAGTCCGGCTGGCGTTGCTGGAGGCCGACGTAAACTACAAGGTGGTTAAAGACTTCGTAGCCAGGGTCAAGGACAGAGCAGTGGGGCAGGAGGTATTAAAGAGCCTGACGCCGGCCCAGCAGGTGGTCAAGATAGTCTATGAAGAACTGACTCAGCTGATGGGAGGAGACCAGACCAAACTGAACCTGGCGGCCAAACCGCCTACGATAATTATGCTGGTCGGGCTACAAGGGACCGGAAAGACCACCACCTGTGCCAAACTCGCCCGCAGCCTTTTGGCCCAAGGGAGAAGACCGCTTCTTGTGGCGGCCGATATCTACCGTCCGGCAGCGATTAAGCAACTCCAGGTGTTGGGGGAAAAATGCGGCTGTCCGGTGTTTTCGATGGGAAAGGAGAATCCGGTAAATATCGCCAAGGCAGCCTTGGAGTTTGCCCGTTCCAACAACCGTGACGTGATAATCCTCGATACTGCGGGGAGATTGCATATTAACGAGGAGCTGATGAATGAACTCAAAGAATTAAAGGCAGTACTGAATCCGCACGAAATACTTCTCGTCGTTGATGCCATGACCGGGCAGGACGCGGTGAACGTCGCCAGTACCTTTAATGAACAGTTGGGGCTGACAGGGGTAATCCTTACTAAGTTGGACGGTGACACCAGGGGCGGAGCGGCGTTGTCGGTTAAGGCGGTAGCCGGGTGTCCTATAAAGTATGCCGGAGTAGGGGAGAAACTGGAAGACCTGGAGCCTTTTCATCCCAACCGCATGGCTTCGCGCATTCTCGGTATGGGGGATGTTCAGAGCCTAGTAGAGAAAGCCCAGGCCAGCATAGACGAACAAAAAGCCAAAGAGTTGGGAAAGAAGATCAGACAGCAGGAATTTACGCTGGAAGATTTCTTGGACCAGATTCAGCAGGTGCGGTCACTGGGGCCGTTAGAGGACCTACTGTCGATGATACCCGGCTTTGGCAGCTTGAAGCATTTGAAAGACTTCAAAGCTTCAGACATCGATGAAAAAGAAATCGTAAGGATCGAGGCCATCATAAAGTCGATGACACCGGAAGAGAGACGGAACCCATCGATATTGAACAGCAGCCGCAAGAAGAGAATAGCCAGAGGCAGTGGCACCAGAGTCCAAGATGTCAATCGTTTACTGAAACACTTCGAGGAGTCCCAGAAGCTCATGAAGCTTTTCAGTGAGAAAAGCGGCAAGAAAACCAGAAAAGGGTTACGCTTGCCGTTCTGAAATACCGACGCAGTCAGAGGAGGTGAATTAAATGGCTACTAAGATCAGGCTGAAAAGGATGGGTGCAAAAAAGGATCCGTTTTACCGGGTGGTAGTGGCGGATGCGAGGTCCCCGCGGGATGGGCGTTTTATCGAGGAGATTGGTTATTACGACCCAACGACCAACCCCGCAACGATTAAGATTGACGAAGAAAAGGCCCTCAAGTGGCTGGCTAATGGAGCAAAGCCTTCCGATACCGCCAGGTCGCTTCTAAAACAGGCAGGCGTCCTAGCCAAATTCAGTGAGACGAAGAAGAGCTAGATAAGGGCAGGGGGTGGTTTCGGTGCGAGATCTGGTAGAGCTTATTGCCAAGTCACTGGTTGATAACCCTGAGTTAGTTGAGGTCAAGCAGATAGAGGGTGAAAAGTCGGTAATCATAGAGTTGAGGGTTGCTCCCGACGATATGGGCAAAGTGATAGGGAAACAGGGAAAGATCGCGAAATCGATCCGGGTTTTGGCTAAAGCTGCTGCCGCCAAAGAGGGAAAGCGGGTAGTGGTGGAGATCATAAGATAGTGCCCAATTATAAAAGGAGATGGGTGGCTTTAGCTCATGATGGAAGATCTTGTTGCTGTCGGCGAGGTATGCGGACCTTTTGGTACTGACGGCAAGGTAAAAGTCAGGCTGCTGACCGATTTTCCCGAACGGTTCAGCGGGATGAAAGAGATCTTGGTGCAGCAAGGGGATAATCTGAAGGTTGTGGGTATAGAGCAAGTCTTCCCTTCTCACGATTTCATGATCTTCAAGTTTCGCGGGATCGATACGAGAGAGCAGGCGCGTTCTTTAATGAGGGCGCATCTTAAGGTACCGGTTTCGGAGGTCTTTCCCTTGCCTGAAGACTGTTACTACATCTTCCAGTTGAAAGGACTGGAGGTATATGACGAAGCCAGAGGGTACTTGGGCAGGATCAGCGATGTCATAGTGACAGGAGCCAATGACGTATACGTGGTGCAAGGCGGGCCTTTTGGCGAGGTCTTGATACCCGCAATAAAAGAGGTGGTCCTGGATGTACGGTTAGGGGAAGGGCGGGTCGAAGTCAGGCTCATTCCCGGCCTGATTGAAGAAGGTGATGAAGGGGATGAGGATTGATATCCTCACTTTGTTCCCGGAAATGTTCGAATCGCCGTTCGGTAGCAGCATTATAAAGCGTGCCCGGGAAAAGGGGTTGGTGGAGATAAACCTGGTCAATCTCAGGGATTTTGCGCTTGACCGTCACCGTCAAGCGGACGATTATCCTTATGGCGGCGGTGCCGGGATGGTACTCAAGGCGGATGTTGTCATTCGGGCGGTTCAAGCAGCGAGATCACCAGACTCGAAAGTGGTTTATCTGACCCCGCAGGGCCGGGTGTTGAACCAAAGACTGGTAAGGAGCCTCGCTTCCTGTTCCCACCTCATCCTGTTGTGTGGCCATTACGAAGGTGTTGACGAGCGGTGTCAGGCTGTGATCGACGAGGAAATCTCTATCGGTGATTATGTCCTCACCGGTGGCGAAATACCGGCTATGGTGGTTACTGACGCCGTTGTGCGTCTGGTCCCGGGAGTACTTGGATCTGAAGACGCCCACCGCGAGGAATCCTTTACTACCGGGCTTTTGGAATACCCCCAGTACACCCGGCCCCGGGTTGTGTGCGGGATGGAGGTGCCTCCGGTTTTACTGTCGGGAGACCACCAGGCGGTCCGCCGTTGGCGTAAGAAAATGAGCTTGAAAAGGACATTGCTGAAGCGGCCTGACCTTCTTTTGGAACGAGAATTCGATGCTGAAGAGCGTGAGCTCCTGGAAGAAATACTTTTCGCCCGAGAAAGGCGGGACCAAGGGTGAAAAAGTCCAGGGTGTATATAGCCCTGCTGCATTACCCGGTATACAACAAAAGATTGGAGGTCATTACGACTTCCATTACCAACCTTGACATCCATGATATTGCGAGAGTCGCAAGAACTTACGAGGTGGATGGGTTTTTCTTGGTGCATCCCCTGGAAACCCAGCGAGAGCTGGCTTGTCAGATACTCGATTACTGGCAGCGAGGTTACGGCGCGACGTATAATCCCGATCGTAAAGAGGCTTTTCGGGTCGTCAGATTGGCGTCTTCGCTGCAAGAAGTCCTGGACGCAGTTGCCGAGGAAACAGGCCGTCAGCCGAGAACCGTGGCAACAGATGCCCGGACCTATCCTAGGACCGTAACCTATGAGGAGCTGCGGCGGGCCATAGCCGAAGAAGAGGGTGCGTACATCGTCCTTTTTGGCACGGGGTGGGGGCTGACTCAGGAATTGATGATGAAAGCCGACTACATCCTCAAACCGGTTTGTGCCGGCAGTTCGTACAACCATTTGTCAGTCAGGAGTGCGGTCGCTATTATTATGGACCGGCTTCTTGGTGACAGGTGAGGCAGGCGTTGTGATTGTTTATGGGCTGTGATATAATTCCACCTGTGACTGACGGCAGTATTGGGTCGGTACGGTTGCTAAGAAAGACCGTGAGAAAGGAGGCGAAAAGACGTGCAAGATATTATCAGAGCTATTGAGGAAGAGCAGATGAAAAAGGACTTGCCCGATTTCCGCCCAGGAGATTCGGTTAAAGTTCATGTCAAGGTAGTCGAAGGCGGTCGAGAAAGGATCCAGGTATTCGAGGGCACGGTAATCAGAAAAAGAGGCGGGGGTATGAGTTCTACTTTTACCGTTCGCCGAGTTTCGTATGGTGTGGCTGTGGAAAGGACGTTTCCTTTGCATTCGCCGAGAATCAGCAAGATAGAGGTGTCCCGTCGCGGAAAAGTACGGCGCGCTCGGTTGTACTACCTGAGGGAAAGAATAGGCAAAAAAGCAAGGGTTAAGGAAAGGAAGGATTACCTCAAGAAATAAAGGCTGGTTAAAGACCAGTCTTTTTTTGTTAAAAAATTCTAAGAAGTCGGCCCAGAACAATTACAAGGGGAAATAAGGATGGTTATCAACTGGTTTCCGGGCCATATGGTAAGGGCCCGGAGAGAGATTCGCGAAAACGCGAAAATTGTCGATATAGTAATAGAGATAGTCGATGCCAGAGCTCCGCTTTCCACCGCTAACCCGGATCTGCCCCATATCATAGGCAAGAAGCCTATCATAAGGGTGCTCGGAAAAGCCGACCTAGCAGAGGAGAAGGCGACGCGTGACTTCGTCTCGTATTTCCGGGGAAAGGGACTGGAGGCCATAGCTGTTGATGCTCTCAGAGGTTATGGGACTTCTGAGGTGGTACGGGCCATCGAAGCGGCCTGGGCGCCTCTTGCCGATGCCCTCTTAAAGAAACGTCAGCGCGTGAGGCCGGCGCGGGTTATGATCGTGGGGTTGCCCAATGTGGGCAAATCCTCCTTATTGAACAGGTTGGCCGGCAGGAAAGCAGCGAGAACTGGAGCGACGCCCGGGATTACGCGTGGCCGTCAGTGGATAAGGGTAAAGGAAGGGATCGAGCTGTTAGATACTCCGGGGATTATGTGGCCCAAGATCGAGAATGAGGAACAAGGAATGAAGCTGGCACTGCTGGCGGTAGTGGGAGAAAGAGCTTATGAAGAGGAAACAGTGGCCGGTTACCTCATAGCCCTGTTGCAGCATCGGATGCCGGAAGCCCTGCAAACCCATTACCGGGTAGATAAGACACAGGGGACTGCGGTTGAGTTGATAGAAGAAATTGGCAGAAAAAGGGGCTTCGTTGTGAAGGGTGGATCGGTGGACCTAACCAAGACGGCGCGGGCGGTCATCGAAGATTTCAGAAAAGGCGTCTTGGGACGGGTGACCCTCGACGAGGTCCCGGAGGTATGAAGCAGGATTGAGACATAGTAAATATTTAACTGTGAAAGGTGGAGCGGCCAGCCTGTGGTTTGGGAGGGTGAGCGCCTGAGATTGCAGGCCATGAAAAAATATGAAAACGAGCTGTATGCCAAGGGGATTCGTTTCGTGGCGGGAACGGACGAAGCAGGGAGGGGACCTATTGCCGGTCCGGTAGTGGCGGCAGCCGTAGTACTGCCGCCGGATTTTGAGCTTGCGGGCGTAAACGATTCCAAACAATTGTCAGCAAAAAAAAGGGAGTTGCTGTGCGATAAAATAAAAGAGGAGGCTCTTACCTGGGCTGTTGGTATGGTGTTCCCGCAGCACCTAGACCGGATTAACGTTCTCAATGCAGCACGGGAAGCAATGAGAATGGCTTTGCGGGAGTTGGCCCTAGTTCCCGAACACGTCATAGTCGATGGGTGGCCGATTCCGGGACTGAGTATAGCTCAAACTCCTCTCGTCAAAGGGGATGCTCTCAGCATATCGGTGGCCTGCGCTTCCATACTGGCTAAAGTAGAGCGGGACAGAATAATGCAGGCCCTGGATGATATGTTCCCTGGCTATGGATTCGCGCGTCACAAGGGGTATTTGACCCGAGAGCACCTGCAAGCCTTGGCCCAGAAGGGCCCGTGCCGCATTCACCGGATGAGTTTTGAGCCTGTCAAATCCATGGTGAGGAAGGATAATGTTTATCAAGGGCAGCTATTTGAATAATCTTTTTTTGACACCCGATGTCCGGATACCGGAATCAGGAGCTGATATCTCGTGGTTGCAGGGAGACACGGTTACCGGGTACGTGGAACAGGTGTACCGGAACGGACTGGTCAAGTTGATAGTTAAGGGAAAGGTGATGGAGGCACTGTCCGAGATTCCCTTATCTCCCGGGCAGAAGCTGAGCCTGTATGTCAGCGAAGTCCGGCCGGGATACGTGCATCTCCGGGTACTGGCGCCTGAATCAGGGGCTCAAAGAGACAACCAAAAGCTTTTTGAGGTTCTGCAAAAGCTCAACATAAAACCGGACGAAACGACGCTTTTTTTAGCCGCAAAGTTGGTTGAAACCGGACTGCCGGTAAGCCAGGAAAACTTGACCAGGCTTTCTTCCGTTGTCAAGCTATTGGGTGGACCAACCACTGAAACCTTGAAAACCGGGCTGTGGGTTGTAAGCAGAAAAAGTGAGCTCCTGCCCGAGCAGGTGTTAGCCCTGCGCACGTTTCTTACCGGAACTAACAACGTGGGAGTTTTGTTAACCGAAGCCGGGGAGCTTCTGGCAAGGATGGCCGGGCAAGAAAACCAAAATGACGGGGCAGTGGCCGCCGGTTTCTCGGCGGCAGCTTCGGTCGGACGGGGCGACTACGGCGAACCTCCGCTGATAGAAGAATTGCCGGTTTTCAGGGTGGCTGAAGAAGACGGTTCATCTGACAAGGTGCCTGCAGCCAACAGAGGGCGTTTGCCGGATCTCATCCCCTTACAGCTGCCGGCTGTTCGTAACGCCCTGGCCCGACTGCTGGAGGCAGTCACGGTGAGCCTCAAGGAGTATGACGGGTTACAGACCGGCGTGGTTCATGAGGTGATAAAAGGGTTTCCGGATACCGCCAGGGCCTTGGCCGTTTTGGAACTGATTATAGCAGAATATGTAAAAAACAAAGGCGACAGCGAGGTCATACGGCAGGCGTTGGATAAGATAAGAACGGCGCGCCGGGAGTTGGAGGGGCAGCAGATTTTTAATGTTTTGACCAACCAGGAACGGGATAACCAGCAGTTGGTATTCTATGTGACGTTGCCCGTTCTGGTTGGGGGGAAGTTTCATCTGTGCGAACTGAAGGTGACGAAGGACAGCACGGGTACAAGGCAGGCAGGCGACGAAAAGCCGGCTTTTACCCTGGCGCTTTCCCTCGGCACTTCGACCATGGGCTTCGTTGTTTTCCATCTAACCTGCTTTTCTGACAGCCGTCTGTTGATGCAGGTAGTCTCAGAAGATAGGCGGGCCGGGAGTTATTTGCAGAGCGAACTGCCTGACTTGATACAGAACTTAGAAAAGCTGGGGTTTAAAGTAGACCGCTGGGAGGTCAAGGTTGTTGAAGACAAGCAGCAGAACTTGAAATCGGGCTTGATAGAGAACGAAAGGCTGCAGCTCAGGTTCGGGATAGATATTGTTGTTTGAGGCGCAGTATTGGGGAGGGACAGAAATGGAGCAGGGCGAAAATCCAAAGCGAAAGGCGGTCGCCCTCCGCTACGATCCGGAGGAACACGAAGCCCCGGTGGTCACGGCTAAAGGGAAAGGGTATCTTGCTGAGAGGATAATAGAGCTGGCTCGCCAGTCTGGGGTTCCCGTAAAAGAGGATCCGCAACTGGTTGAGTACTTAGGGCTGCTGGACATAGGCCAGGAAATTCCGCCTGAACTTTATCAGGTGGTGGCCGAGATATTGGCTTTTGTGTACCGTCTGGATAGAAAGAATATGCGTTGAACCAGAGGAGGCACTCAAGGTGAAACGAACGAGAGGGAACCAGGCAGAAGAGCTGGCGGCAGCCTATCTCGCAAGAAAAGGGTACCGCATGATTTTGCGCAATTTCCGGACCGAGTATGGAGAAATAGATATAATCTGCGAGAAAGACAACCAACTGGTATTCGTGGAAGTCAGAAGCAGGAGCACGGACCGTTTTGGCTTCCCTGAAGAATCGATAACCGCCCGCAAGATGGAGAGAATACGCCGCAGTGCCTTAGTTTACTTGGCTCAAGAACCGGGGAAAGGGTTTCGTCCCATACGTTTCGATGTCATTGCGGTTCGGATGCACGCCGACAAGCCGGAGATAAGGCACATCAAGGGGGCTTTCTGATATGCTGGAATTGCCGCGCATAGGAGCCCATCTTCCCGTATCCAAGGGATTGAGGCACGTGATTGATGAGGCCCAGGTTATGGGGCTGGAAGCATTGCAGATTTTTCTTCGCAACCCCAGAGGGATGAAGGCAAGGGAATTGTCTTCAAGTGAGATCGAGTATTTTCAGGAAAAAGCAAATAACCTGGATATATTTCCTATAGCAGTTCACATCCCTTACATCTGTAATCCGGCTTCCGTAAAGGAGGATATATATCAACTTGCCCACCGGGTAATAACCGAAGACTTGGCCCGCTGCGACATAATCAATGCAGATTACCTGGTGCTGCACCCCGGATCTTACACCGTTTCTTCGCCGGATAAAGCTATTAACAGGCTCATCGAATTGCTAAAACGGGTGTTGGACGGCTACCGCGGCACAACCGAGATACTCATTGAAACAATGTCAGGGCAGGGGAGCGAAATCGGACGAAACTTCGAGGAAATCGGCCAGATTTTAAAGGGAGTGGGAGAGCATCCTCGTGTGGGAGTGTGCCTCGACACATGTCATTTATTCGCGGCAGGCTACAATATAGCTGATGCCCAGGGGCTGGAAAGCACCCTAGAGGAACTAAGCGCCTACGTAGGTACAGACAAGGTTCGGATGGTTCATGTTAACGACAGCCTGGGAGATCTCGGGTCAAAAAAAGACCGCCACGCCCATATAGGGCAGGGCAAGATAGGAGAAAGAGGATTCTATGTGCTTTGCCAACACCCATTTTTGCGCAGGTTTCCCTTCGTACTGGAGACTGAGTATTCCGGAGTCCCGCGCGATGTTGAGGTGCTCAAACGGCTGCGTTCTTCAACAGGTGACGGATGACGTCTTGCACCGTGTGGGCCACTGCAGGGTACTCGAGATGCGGACGCTGAATGAGAATGGACTTTATGCCGAGCTGTTTTGCTGCCTCTAATTTGGCTTGTGTTCCTCCAACAGAGCCGCTTTCCTTGGTCACAACCGCGGTGACTCCGTACTCCGCAAACAGGGCCCTGTTGAAATCCACACTGAACGGACCCTTGATGGCCACTATGTCGTCCGGATCAAGCCCCATATCAAGGCACCTGGCGACAGAGTCGGGGTGGGGCAGAATTCTTGCTACGAGGCGGGGAGAAGTTCCACGCCTTTTTTCAATGAACAGCGGAATGTGTTTTACTCCTATAGTGAGCATGACTGTGCCCTGAAGAGTACAGACCAGGTGGGCAGCGGCCTCAAAATCCGGGACTTTGACTATTTCTCGATAGCTCGAAAGGTCAAGGACATCTCTTTCCAGGCGCACATAGCCTATGCCTGCCAAATCACAGGCCTTGATGGCGTTGCGAGAGGCCTGAACGGCAAAGGGATGGGTGCAGTCTACAACAGCTTTGATATCGCGACTTCGGATGAGTTCGAGCAGGTCCGAGAGGTTACTGGGCTTGGCCATGATTTCAATTTCATCGCCAACCGTCAAGACTCTCCGACCGTAATCAGTGGCCACGGATACGAGAACCTTGAATCCGGAATTGATCAAGGCTAAAGCTGTGTTACGTGTTTCTGCAGTGCCGCCTAGCAAGAGAATCACAGAACATACCCCCGCGGTGTTATCATCTTCCCTTCAGCGATGTACGTCGATTCATTGCCGACAATAATTATGGAGGACATGTCGATGTCTAAAGACAGCATGGAAGCCAGATCCGTAAGATAAGCCTGCTGGTCGCTTCTGCCTGCGTTCTTAACTATGCCCACGGGTGTTTCAGGTTTCTTGTGTTCCCAAAGTATCTGCCACGCCTCTGCCAGCTGCTGAGTACGGCTATGGCTGCGCGGGTTGTACAGGCAGATGATCATATCGGCTTGGGCACAGAGCTTGAGTCTGGTTTGGATCTTTTCCCAGGGAGTAAGGAGGTCACTCAGGCTTATTACTGCAAAATCGTGCATCAAGGGCGCGCCCAAAACGGCTGCTGCTATGCTGGCTGCGGTTACGCCGGGGATCACCCGCACCGGTATATCTCGATTTCTTTTCTGGGCAACTTCCAGCATAAGGCCGGCCATGCCGTATATTCCCGGGTCCCCGCTGCTTACAAGGGCTACCTTGTGGCCGGCCTCCGCCAGTTCCAGAGCTTGGTAGCACCTGTCCGTTTCCTTGCGCATTCCTGAGCTAATAACCTTCTTGCCGGCGGTGATATCGGCAATTAAGGCGGTATAAGTTTTGTAGCCTACGATTACATCGCTTTCCTGAAGGGATCGGCACGCCTCCAGGGTCAGGGAGTCTCTGCTGCCTGAGCCCAGACCTACGACCAGAATCTCTCCGAGAGACTTCATAGTATTCACGGCATCCTTTCTTTGATGGAGTAAAGCCGGTACCGAAGCAGTCTTCCTCGAACAAGTATAACGACAGTAATACCGCCTATTGGTAACTATCGGTTTTCATTCTCTATTGGCGACACCGCAAAGTGTCATGAGGGTCTTCTCCGAAAACAGCCAGAGATAAGGCTTCGCGCTTTCGTAGTCCAAGCGCCCGCAGACTCTCCAGTTAAGGGGTATTGTTAGGTTTGGCCGACGGGACAGGGGCTGTGTCCCATACGTCTTCGAACACCGCTACCGTAATCCCTCCATACGATGTCTTGCCGAGAACCGGTTCCGGTTGGCTTCCACACAGGTAAGCAGCTGCTTCGCAGACATTACCTGCCCCTACCTGACTCTTGACAAAAGGGGAAAAGGCAAACCTGTCTTCCACGCGGGCCAAATCATCGACTTTGATGAACTCCAGAGGTAGTCCCAGACTGGAGGCGGCCTCGAGAAGAGGGATATCGTCACGTTTGATCTCAATGGTTGCAAGACACCTAACGGCTGCCAGGCTGCGTCCGGCTGCCTGAAGACCCTTATGTACGGCCTGGGAGATCTCATCGCTCGGTATGCCACGTTTGCACCCGATACCCACAATGACGTTGCGGGGGCGGATGACGAGAACTGGTTCCGGCAGGCGAGGAAGTTCAGCGCGGCTGCTTATTACAAAACTCGCGGCGAAGGAATCGGGTTCTGTGATATTGGCTATAGGTGCGATCTCAACGTTGGATGGAAGGGCCAGGTGTTCTAAATAAGATACTCGGTCGACCGCGGCCAGTACCCTTTCCCGGTTGATTATCGCAGCCATTACCGGCTTTACGGCTTCCCAGTTTTCGATATGCCACCCGCGGGAAATGGCGAGTTCATCGAGTGCAGGAATTCCCAGTGAATCGGAAGCAGTGGTGATAACCGGGGTAGCTCCCAGTGCAGCTGCCAGTTTACGCGTCCATTCGTTCGCTTTTCCTATATGACCTGACAAAAGGCTTATCACAAACTGTCCCCGGTTATCGACAACCAGGACTGCCGGGTCGGTTCTTTTATCCTTAAGCGCACCGGCGATAGCCCGCACAGCGATGCCGGCTGCCGTCACGAACACCATACAGGAAGATTTAGGAAAGATATCTGCCACCAGCACCCGGAAATCGCCATTAACCGGCAGTTCACCTTCGTGGGGCCTGGCAAACTGTCTTGGGAGATAAAGGTGTGCAGTCTGTCCGTTGCCCTGAAAAGCTCGCCTTATCTTCCGAGCTATATCGACTCCAGGTTCACTCAAAGCTATGATGTGAGCTGGTCTACTCTCCATGAGGTGTCCTTCCTTCCGGCAATGACTCGGCCCGGCGAAAACCGTGGGTGAAAGCGGGGTGGTAGAGCTCAGAGCGGCCGTAATCGTTCCCCAGGAACTCTCCCACCATTATTAGAGCCGTTTTTTCGATACCTGCGGCCTCAACCCGGCTGGCTATGTCGGCAAGGGTTCCCCTAATGACCACCTCATCAGGCCAGGTAGCTTTGTAGACCACTGCCGCCGGGGTCGAATCGTCGTAGGCTTTCCGGAGCTCTTGGGCTACGTCATGAATCATGGCGGCGCTGAGAAAGATGACCATCGAGGCCCGATGAGAAGCCAGTTCTTCTAAGCCCTGACCGGGGGGAACAGGAGTTCTTCCCTCTTTGCGCGTAAGAATTACCGTTTGAGATACTCCGGGGACTGTGTACTCCGCGTTCAAAGCCGCAGCGGCACCCAGAAAAGAGCTCACGCCTGGTACTATCTCGAAACGTATTTGACGTTCTTTCAGACATTCGATCTGTTCTCTTATCGCTCCAAAGATACTGGGATCTCCGGTATGAACCCTGGCCACTGTCAGGCCCTTGTCGACCGCTTCTTCCATTACCCTAATTATTTCTTCCAGGGTCATACGAGCACTGTTGTAGACGGCAGCCTCGGGCTTGCGTTTGGCTATTACCTCCGGGTTGACGAGTGAGCCCGCATAGATGATTACCTCTGCCTGCTCAATTATCCTCTGTCCCTTTACGGTGATAAGTTCCGGGTCTCCCGGTCCCGCGCCGATGAAATATACTTTCCCCTTATCCACAATGTCTCCTGCCTTTCCTGTACCCTCAGGGCTGGATCCCCGATACGATAAACACGGGGTTCAGCCCTTGGAACATGTGATAGCGGCCCCGGGGGTTCAAGCGGGTAACGGTTATTCCCACTCCTTCCACCTGGTTGAACCCCGTTTTACTAAGGTAATCTAATCCTTGGTAGAGGGTTTCTACGGTTGCACAGGTCAAAACTACTATTCCGCCGCTTGCCAGCCGGTTTTTCACCACGTCCATTATTGGGCCCAGTTGACCTCCGCTCCCTCCGATGACCACCCGGTGGGGAGCAGGCAGGTTCAACAGGGCCTCCGGCGCTTTACCCGCTACAATGTCCAGGTTGTCCACTCCGAATTTTAGCCGGTTTGCGCGAATCAGTTCAACGGCTTCTGCACGGTATTCCACCGCGTAAACCCTGCTCTCCGGCGCAGCCAAGGCGGCTTCAACGGAAATAGAGCCGGTGCCCGCACCCACATCCCATATAACCAAATCGCTTCTGAGCCGTAGTTTGCTGATGAGGACGGCACGTACTTCGGCTTTAGTCATGGGGACGTTTCCCCTCACGAACATATCATCAGGTATACCCAGGACTACCGGTTTCAATCCACTGCTATTCATCTTCGATCACAACCACGCACATCCCGTCAAAATTGTTTTGGCTGATGAATTCGGCAGATCCGCTGACTATGGCTTCATCAGGCCCGGAAAGCCGGGAACCTACGGTTATCCTTTTGTTCTTCAGACCGGCTTTGAGCACGCTTTCAGCAATGGCCGACGGGCTGTTGGTACTGTCGGCGAGAACGGCCACGAGCTTGGAATCTTTTATTTTAGAAAGCAAATCGACATTCTGACGACCGTGGACGCTTATAACCCGGCAATCATGCCACGGGCGTTTGAGTCGGGCGAACAGGTACTGAACAGAGCTTATTCCGGGTATAACCTCGATATCCCGATCAGGAAATCGAGACTTCAGTAAAGTTAACAGGCTGAAGATTCCCGGATCTCCCGATACCAAAAAACCCACCCGTTTACCCTGCCTATACAGAGTGTCTACGTTAGATATAACCGATTCCAGATCCCCGCGAAGTTCGATCAAACATTCCCGCGGCTTGTCGAACAGGGCCAAGAACCGGCTGGCCCCGACCAACACATCGCATTGGTTTGCAGTTTTGACGGCAACAGGCAGGACGTAGTCGGGATCACCCGGTCCCATGCCGATCACGTACATACCAGACATCGGACAACTCCTTCCAGAGTTTCTTGCCGGCGGCGTCAATTCCCAAGAGCTCGCCTTTTTGCCCGTATATGATGGTTCCTACGTTAAGTTTGTCTTGCAGGCGCTGGCGGCATTTACTGCTCACACGTTCCGCGATCTCATCGTATATTCCCAGCAGGCCCTTTGTTCTTATGATGTCAAAAGCGGCATCGGTCGTGGTGCAGTTCAAGATGAGGCCGACTGTATCCCGGTCGGCCCCGTGCAAACAGGCTAGGGCTGCCAGTATTTCCATTCTGGCGTCAGCAACGCGGCTGTGAGTGTGAAATATTCCTCCTGCCACCTTTATCAGCTTACCTATATGACCGACCAGCAGCAGGTCTTGAAAGCCGTTTTCCAGACAGGCATCGAGCATGAACCCGATGAAGTTGCTGCAGACAACAATTAATTCCTGTGGAAGCTTTAGCCGTGAGACGGCAAAGTTTTCACCGTACTTTCCCGGGACTAACACCGCTCGTTTTGTGCCGTCGGCAGCTAGGACCTTTAGCCTTAGAACCAGGGCTTCTTTGAAGGCTTCCTCAGACATAGGCTCGACTACGCCCGTAGTTCCAAGGATCGACAGCCCTCCAACAATTCCCAGGCGCGGGTTAAAAGTCTTGTCGGCAATCTTTTCTCCCCCGGGAATAAAAACAATAACATCAGCTCCTTGTCCCTGGGGAAGCTCGCTTCTGACTGCCTCAACTATCATGCGCCGGGGCACCGGGTTGATAGCCGGGCTGCCAACGGGTATGCCCAGGCCCGGCTTGGTCACTATTCCCACTCCTTCTCCTGCCGTGATCTCAATGTTGCCGTGGTCGGCCAACGAGACTCTGGCAAAGACGTCAAGCCCATTTGTGACGTCCGGATCATCGCCGCTGTCTTTACGAACAGAACAGGCGGCCCATTCAGAATGCAAAGCGATGTTGTCTACGGGCAGGCGGAGTTCAATGCCTGCCGGAAGCTCTATTTCTATTGATTCAATCGGCTCTTGGGTCACCAGCATCCTGGCAGCAGCCCGGGCAGCAGCGGCTGCACAGGAACCAGTGGTGTACCCTTTTCTCAGCCGTTTTCCGTTGACTTCAGCATACAGTTTCATGGCTTACGGTGCGGTTCCTTCTTTCAGGGCCAGCCGCAATAGGGCATTAACCACTGCCGCTGCCACATTACTGCCCCCCTTGCGGCCCCTGGTGATAATATAGGGAATCGACGTATGGCGCAGAGCCTCCTTGGCTTCGGCGGCTCCCACAAAGCCCACGGGGACCCCGATGACTGCCGTTGGCTTGATCTCGCCTTTTTCGTAAAGAGAAATCAGTTCAAACAAAGCAGTCGGCGCATTCCCTATGGCAAAGATGCGGTTACTTGGGTTTTGCGCAGCGACTCTCATAGCCACCATGGCCCTGGTGATGCCTAGGGTTCGCGATTCTTCTTCTACCTCCGGCCGGTCGATGAAGCACGATACCTCAATACCCAATCTTGTTAGCAGGTTCTTGTTGATACCCGCTTTGGCCATATTGGTATCGGTTACGATGCCGCATCCTGATCTTAGGGAGGCGATGGCGGACTCGATTACCCCTGGGCTCAGTTCGGTCACGTCGGCGAAGCTAAAGTCGGCGGTGGTGTGAATTATTCTGGTTATTATCTTGGCCTCAGCTTCAGTCCAGGGACGGGGCCCGAGTTCCCTCTGGATAATCTCAAAGCTCTTTTGTTCAATGCTGTCGGGAGACTTCAAGAACGACAAAACAGTCTCACCTCTTTTTGCGGGCTATTATTAGGGACAGATAGTTCACATTATGACCTCGAATTTCGTCCAAGTCATACACGATACGCTCGTTGTCTAATCCCAGACGGGAGACGAAAACCGCGCTGTCTTTCATGCCGGCTTTTTCAAGGAGTTCAATTAAAGGGGAGCAGTTTCCTTTGATCTTCAAGAAAACCACCGTGTCGAAGATGTCCAGTACAGGCTCTAGATTCTCCCAACCGTATACCGCTGGAACGATGGCAATCCGTTCGTTTCTTTCGGCTAAAGACACTCCCGTTTTGGAACAGGCTGCTGTTACCGAGCTTACTCCCGGGATGGTTTCGGTATGGAGTTTGTGGCGCTTTAATTCCTGCAGGAGGTACACGTATGTGGAGTAAAACATAGGGTCACCAAGAGTGACAAAACCCACATTCTTGCCACGAGAGATCAGGGTAGAGATCTCATTAGCCACCGAAACTGCCGATTCCTGCCAGACTGCCGGGTCGTCAGACATGGGGAAACGGCGAAATAGCACTTCGGCGCCAGGGTTTACAAAATCGCGCACGACGTTATAGGCGATGCTTTCCTTTTCTTCAACTGTCACGGGTGCTATCAGCACATCGAGGGTACTCAGGGCTTTGCAGGCTTTTACTGTAAGGAGTTCCGGATCTCCGCTTCCAACTCCAATTCCATAGAAAATTCCCGGCACGTGTGGCCCCCCCTTTATCTCACATCACAGTTCGATTTCCATCAAATCCTGGTATTTTCGCGACACAGCCTCACTTGTTCTTGCCACGAACAAATCCTGAAAGGCCGGAAGTTCGCCTAGCCCCTGCGGTCGAATCCCCACTTCATAACCATGTTGCGTCAAAATGTTTTTCCACGAGTCTTCTTGATCGCCTGCGAGGTCGCGAGACACGTGTTCGCCGGCAACCAGCATAAACGGCACCAGAATCACCCGCTTTATACTTTCTGACTGCAACCGGTCTATGACCTCATCCAGGCTTGGACATCCCTCGACGGTTGCCACATAAACCCTCCGGGCTCCTAATTTTCGCAAAGTCCATTCCAAACAGAAGTAGCATCCGTTAGCAGGGTCCCAGCTGCCGTGAGCCATGAGCACGACTGCATCTTTCTCGCCATCTTGAGGCAGGCTCAAGACCAGAGCCCGAGCGGCTTCTTCGAAATCGTCCGGAGATTTCCCCGTCTTGGCAAAGTACAAGAGAGGCCGTCCCAAACTCATGAGTTCAAAACTGTTACGGTAACGGCGGACCGCCGACAACAGCTTCTTCCATTCCAGCCCGGGTATTATGTGCAACGGCTGGACAACCACCTCCGTGAAACCCTGGTTCTTTAGGTCCTCCAGGGCTTCTTGGGGCGTGGGGATCTTAATCGAATCCCTTTCCCAAAGCTTTGCAATGACTGTTTCCGCCGTGAAAGCCAACCTGATTTCAAAATCGGCAAACGCCTCTTTAATTTTTCCTACAATGCTGTCAATAGCATTCCTCCTCGCTTCAGGATAGGTGGTTCCAAAGGCTACCACAAGTATCGCCTTTTTTGTCATGAAAAGCCTCCTTCTTCATACGAATCATGAACATCCTGCGTTCAGGCCCTGGGTTTTCTTTGCAGGCAAGTAGGGCTCAATTAGCTTTATCAAGGTCTCTATGTTTCTGGGAACCGGCAGAGAACGAGGCAGCATCCCTCGCTCCAGGAGATCTTGATACACCACGCTCACCGTTGGCAGCTTCAGACCAAACCGGGCCAATACGTGTGGCTCGCGTGACAGCTCAGAATAAGCTCCCTCCCATACGGCGGTTCCACCGTACATTATTATGAAATAGTCGGCCCAACTCCAGGCCAGATCGATATCATGGGTGGTCATCACCAGTGTGGTACCCTGGACGAAAAGCCGGTTAAGCTCGGAGAACAGCGAATCGATGCCTGCCGGGTCCAACCCGGATGCGGGTTCGTCCAAAAGGACCACCGAGGGACACATGGCCAGAACTCCGGCCAGAGCAACTTTTTGTTTTTCTCCAAAGCTCAGGAAAGGAACGGGCCGATGAATTAGATGGCCGGCTCCTACCGATTCCAAAGCGGATTCCACCCTCCTTCTCACGTCCGCCTCGGTAAGTCCGGCGTTTGTCGGTCCGTAGGCGACGTCCTGATATACCGTCGGACAAAACACCTGGGTATCGGGGTTTTGCATAACCAACCCGACTTTCGAGCGGAGTCGCATCAGTCCGGACCTTGAGTAATCCAAAGGTTTGCCTTGGAAAAGGACGAGACCATGCTGCGGGCGCAGCACGCCGGTTAAGATCCACAACAAGGTGGACTTGCCGGCTCCGTTGGGCCCTAGGATTACGGTTTTCTTCCCTTCTGGTATGCCGCAGTTTACGTTCACAAGCCCCTTGTCCTGGCCCGGATAACGAAAGTTCAGGTTTTTAACCTCGAAGACGAAAGGAATTCGATTCATCTGTTTCCCTCACTTAAGTTAAAAAAGCTACAAGTAAGCTGCTTACGCAGACCAGATATATCACCGATATACGAAAAACAGAAAGCTTTGCCGGTATGGCGAGGTCGGGTATGGTACAATCTGATCCCCTGACCAACATTGCCGCAGTGTTTTCTCTTGCAGTCCTCAAGGCATCTTGCCAGGCGTGACCCATAAGGTAACCGACGGAAGAAATAGAACGCCTCCAAATCGAGTAGCCGAGCCTTAGAGTTTGACTGCGCGCTGTTTGTTCAACGGTTCCGGATAATAAATATAAGGTGCGGTACATTATGAACATTACATCCCCAAGCACCCCGGGAGCCTTTGACATCCGCAGGAGTGCGGTGATCTCTACTATGGGGGTGGTTACGCACAGAAAGTACATGGCGCTTATCATCCCCAGGACACGAGCGCATAGCCGGCCGGCTTGATGGAGTCCCTGCTGGGTCACACCCCAGGTGGTTCCTGCGATCTTAAGACTCACGAAGGACGGCACGCTGGGCTCGTAAGAGATCACTATGGCGACAATGCCGACTGCCAGGAAAGCCGAAGGCCATAAGAGCATGCAGAAGTAATCTTTAAGTTTTACCCCGGCTCCGCAGATAATCAACAGGGAAAACAGCAAAAAAACCGCAAGGCCGATACCCGGCCGGTCGAAGGCCCAAATTACAACCATGCCCCCTAAGGCCATGCTGACCTTTTCTAACGGGTGCCAGGCCCGCAGGGCATTATTCCAGGCGTACCTATCGAGCAGCATCAGGCCTCATCCTTAAACCTTCTGCGGTTGTAGCCTATATAATAGCCTATGACTCCGGCGCCCAGAGCAGCTTGCAGAGAGAAAAGCAGGCTCTCGATTTCACCGCTGGGCGGCTCGAATACGGGAGCAAACCAGGGCTCGTAGTTCGGGGAGATTTCGCCTATGACCCCTTCCGCTTGACTGTCTGCTCCAGTAAACGGCTCGGTATCACGGTCACGGGGCGCCAGCCAAAAAGGAACGATGAGAATCAAGAGCAAGAGTATAACTAACATCCATATATGGCTCTTTTTCAGCACCGGCTTTCCACCTCCTTGGTCCTCAGGATTTCTGACTGCGGCAGATCCTGGTAGTTATAGGCAAGAATCAGGTTGAAGACGAAGACGGTTACGATTCCTTCTATGACCGCTAGAGGCACTTGGGTTAAGGCAAAAATTGCTGAGAATTTAACGAAAGAAGCAGCAATCCCGCCCGCCGGATCGGGAAAAGCCAAAGCCAACTGCAAGGAAGTCGTCACGTAAGTAGCTAGATCTCCTAAAGACGCAGCCAAGAAGACCCGGACGGGGAGGGAAATACCTAACTTCTTGCCACCCAGCATGATCCACCAGGCTACGAAAGGGCCAACTACGGCCATGGAGAAAGTATTGGCACCTAAGGTTGTTATTCCACCGTGGGCCAACAACAGGGCCTGGAACAGCAAGACAATACAGCCGATGACCGGCATCACCCAGGGGCCGAATAAGATAGCTCCGAGTCCAGTTCCTGTCGGGTGCGAACAACTCCCGGTAACCGAAGGTAATTTCAGGGCAGAAAGCACGAAGGCAAAAGCCCCGGAGACGCCCAGCAACATCTTGGTTTCCGGTTTTTCCTTGAGCACCCTTGTCAGCTTGGCAGTTCCGTAAGCAACGAAAGGCGCGGCCGCCGCAGTCCAAGCCAGTGCGTGTTTAGCCGGAAGATAACCTTCCATTATGTGCATAAGAAGACCTCCCTTGCGCCACAAGTGTTTCCTGTTCCAATTTCAACCACAATGGGTCCCGGAGTATCATCCCCCTTTCAGGCGTTTTCCTGTGACTATTGCAAATATCGCTCGATACAAGTCAGGAGGTATTCGTTATCCTCCCGTCTTTTGATGGCTAATCGCACAAATTTACCGTCTAAACCCCTGAAGTTGCCTGCGTCCCGTATAAGTATACCGTCCTGCAAAAGCAGGGAACGCAGGCGTTGAGCATCAAGGTCTGATCTCATGATCCGGCACAAGACGAAATTAGCTGCAGGAGGGAACACCAAAAGATCGCTGAATTGAGAAAGACGATGATGCAAAAAGGACCGTTCTTCAGTAATCCACCGGCGGGTTTTCGAGATGTAGTCGGTTTCCTCAAACACGACTTCCATAGCCCAGGCGGCTAATTGATTGACGGACCAAGGTTCCTTGGTATGCCACAGCCTGGATAATATCTCCTTGTTTCCTACCCAGCCGTATCCGGCCCTCAATCCAGGAAGGGCGAAGAATTTGGTTAAAGCCCGCAGCACCACAACATTATCAAATTCCGCAGCGAAGCTCAGAACCGAAGACTTGGGGTATTCTTCGGTGAATTCTATGAAAGTCTCATCCACGACTACAGTTACAGATAACTGGTGGGCCAGTTGTACAATAGTTTTCATGGTTTCGGCATCAAGCAACTTGCCGGTCGGATTATTGGGGTTGCAGAGGATCAGCATTTGCGCTCTTGTCTTTTCCAGGTTTTCGAACAAAACCTCTAGAGACAGAGCGAACCCGTTTTCCCAGTCCAACGGTACCGGGACAAACTCCACACCGCTCAAAAGAGCGGCTCGTTCGTACTCAGAAAAAAGGGGAACGGGAGCAAGCACCCGGGCAGGCTTGAGGGCTCGAAAAAGATGGAAAATCGTCTCTGTGGCACCGTTGCCTAAAATGATGTTGTCCCTCGAAACTCCGCAGTACCGGGCTGCTGCTTCCCGGGGAGCAATGTATTCTGGATCAGGATAGTTGACCAAAAGGTCAATTCTTTCTGTGATCACCTTTTTCACTCGCGGTGGCACTCCTAAGGGGTTTATGTTGGCGCTGAAATCGATGACCGGATAGGGATACCTGTAAATATTGCCTCCGTGCAAATCTGCCATCATGAATAACCTTCTCTCTTGAGTGTTCACGTGTAAACCCTGGCGAGTCGAGGGTCAGTGGATTACGGGTTGCCCTTTTCTTGCTTGTATTT
This sequence comes from uncultured Syntrophothermus sp., assembly GCA_964405385.1. Lineage (GTDB taxonomy): Bacteria > Bacillota > Syntrophomonadia > Syntrophomonadales > Syntrophothermaceae > Syntrophothermus. The sequence goes on along the minus strand of CAYONS010000003.1, from coordinate 46,502 downwards.
CCAGCAGGACACAACAAAGCTCCGGGCTACTGAGGGGTTACTCCAGAAATGAAGGTGCGGATAACCTGCCACTATGTTCCTACAGGCAAAACCGCAAGTCCAACTGATGTCCCTGGCAGCAGGGTTTATGTCGTAGATCTGGGGCAGGGTAATACCTTCGACTACGGAGTGGTGGAACTCATGTCCCCTGATGGTTGTGCCTTCTTTCCCCAAAATACTGGGGGAGTTCAGACGAACGGTGACATAGCCGAAGCGTTGAAGCCGGTCAGTCATGAGGCTCCTCCCCCCGAGGATACCGGTCATAGGCCAGAGTTTACCCTCGCTGTCTTGTATAGACCCAGTGAGATACATAAGTCCTCCACACTCGGCAAAACAGGGCAGTCCGCCCCAAAGCTTTTCCCGGAAGCTATCGAGCATTGGGCGGTTTTCCGAGAGCATTTGCGCAAATACTTCCGGAAACCCCCCTCCCAGGTAGACTCCGTCGGCGTCCTCCGGTAAGGCGCTATCGTGCAGCGGACTGAAGGGAATGATAGTTGCTCCGAGTTGCCTCAGCAAATCCAGATTGTCCTGGTAATAAAAATGGAAAGCTTCATCCTGGGCTACCGCCAGGTTGATCCGGAACTCATCTTCAAAAAGAACGGGAGAGGGGCAGGACCGAGCTTCAAGGAAGCGAGCTTGAGAAGCTATAGCCAGGAGCCGGGGAATGTCAACGTTTTCCTCGATAAGCGAAGCCAGAGCCTGTAAACGTTGTTGCATTCCTTCCATCTCCACCGCTGGGACCAGTCCCAGGTGTCGGCTGGGCAACTGGAACTCTCTGCGCGGAGGTAGACAACCCAGAACCGGGATGCCGGTACGTTGTTCTATTGCTTCCTTCACTGCCTCGTAGTGCCAGCCGGGGGAGACTTGGTTGAGAATAACCCCTCCAATGGTAAGGTCGGCGTCATACTGCTGATAACCCAGGACCTGAGCAGCGGCGCTTGCCGATAGGGAAGAAGCGTCCAGAACCAGTATCACAGGAGTAAAAAGGGTCTTGGCTACTGCCGCCGTACTGCCTCTGATACCTGCACCTATGCCGTCAAACAGACCCATTACGCCCTCTATTATCCCGATATCGGCTCCCGACATGTTCTTGTAAAAAATATAGCGCAGAGTCTCGGGGGTCAGCATCCAGTCATCGAGATTCCGCGAGACCCGTCTAGCAACGAGCGTATGGTAGGCAGTATCAATATAGTCCGGCCCGATTTTGAACGGCTGTACCGTAAAACCCCGCCGGACCAATGCGGCCATCAGACCTATGGAGACAGTAGTTTTCCCGGCTCCGCTGTGTGTACCCGCTATTATTATCCGTTTCATATCTGATATCTTCCCCCCCGCCTCAAACAAACAAAAAAGGCTTCTTCGAAGCCAGTTAACAACGACGTCCGCCCACATATACGACGGAGTATTTGCCCTTCTCTCCGAAGACCAAAATACACGTCAGGCCGGGTCTCCTGGCTCGTGTTCATCCTCCTCCTCACCTTCCCAGGCCATGCCCAGTGGCTTCTAATGAGGATTCGTCCCACTTACAGTAGCGGAGGCTGCATCGGCTTCTCACCGATTTCCCCGTTTATTCCTGGACGGGAACACCTGACGCCGCTATGAAGTTTTTTACCATTTATTTGTCCTAATCGTAACCGACAGCTGGGTACGCGTCAAGGGTGGATTTACAAAATTTCTTTTGAAGCCTATTGCTAAACGGCGTGGATTAGGTTATAAGTATATTAAAGATTAAGAGGATAATCTATATCCTTAATGGGGTTGATTTCGTGCAGATAACGAGGCAGACAGAGTATGCCGTCAGGGTTATGTTAGAATTGGCCAGATTGCCTAAAGGAGAAATGCTGTCGGCGCGAGAGATATCGGAAAAACAGCAGATTCCGGAGGTGTTCTTGAAAAAAACCATCCAGCTGCTCGCTAGGGCGGGGCTGGTGTATACCCAACGCGGACCAAAGGGTGGGGTCCAGTTGGCTAAGGATCCCGCTCACATAACTCTTGCCGATATTCTGGTAGCAGTAGAGGGTCCTGTCGCTTTGAATGTATGTTTGACTCCGGGTTATGAGTGCGTAAACAAGCCCGATTGCAAGGTACATCGGGTTCTGGCGAAGGCCCAGAAAGCATTAGTATCCGAGCTTTCTGCTAAGTCGCTTTCTGAACTGGCACAGCAGTAGAACCTATTTCTTGCCTAAAATGTCCCTGCATCAAACGACACATGGTTCTCTCCGTGTCTTGCATATAATAGGATAATTATCATCTATATACTCACAAAGATATACTCACAAATGGAGGTGGTTAATGAGGCCGGGTAGTGACAAAAAAGGGTGTGCTCTAAACAAAGCTTTGTGATTAAGAAAGGAGGAAGAAAAGAATGATTTGCAATCAGTGCGAGGAGACATCGAAAGGCGTAGCGTGTACTGTTAAGAGGGGTGTTTGCGGTAAGTCAGAAGAAGTAGCAGCCTTGCAAGACCTGCTCTTGCATGCAATCCGTCACCTTTCAGTTTACGCAGATGCCGGCCGAGAAGCGGGGTGGGTCAGCGACAAGGTGAACCGTTTCACTTGCGAAGCGGTGTTTACAACTTTGACCAACGTCAATTTCCATCCTGAGCGGTTTGCAGTTCTCATCAAACGGGCCCTGGAACTTACGGAAGAGGTTAGAAAAGAACTGTTGGATAAGCATCCTCATCTGGTCAATGATCTGCCTGCTCTCCTGCAGGTGGAATCGTTCGACGTCTCCACTCTTGTTGAAACAGGCAATCGTCTGGGGCCGTTAACCGGCACTGAAATTGATCCAGATGTTAAGTCTTTGCAGGAAATACTTCTGTACGGCATCAAGGGAGTAGCGGCCTATGCCCATCATGCACAGATATTGGGTTATGAGGATGACGGTGTGTACAGGTTTATTCACAGAGCTTTAGCAGCTGTAGGCAGGAAAGGGTTGAGTCTGAACCAGTGGTTGGAGCTTGTCTTGAAGTGCGGGGAAGTCAACCTCAAGACCATGGAACTGTTAGATAAGGGTCATACCAGTAGTTTCGGTCACCCGGTCCCAACCCCAGTGCCGCTGGGTCATCGAAAAGGCAAGTGCATTCTGGTATCAGGACACGATCTGAAGGATCTGAAAGATATCTTGGAACAAACGGAAGGCAAAGGGATATACGTTTATACTCATGGCGAGATGCTTCCGGCTCACGCCTATCCAGAGTTGAAGAAATTCAGTCATCTGTACGGTCATTACGGAACAGCCTGGCCGAACCAGAAAAAAGAGTTTGCTGATTTTCCAGGAGCGATACTCATCAACACCAACTGCATACAGGAGCCTCAGGAATCATACCGTGATCGCATATTTACGACCGGGCCTGTTGGTTGGCCAGGGATACCTCATCTGCCCGCAGGAAATTATGATTCGCTCATTGAAAGGGCCTTGAGCCTTCCGGGGTTTGAATCTGATGAGGACCGGGGAACGGTTATGTGCGGTTTTGCTCATAACGCCATACTAAACGCCGCCGACCAAATAATTGATTTGGTAAAGAAAGGGAGTATAAGGCACTTTATTCTGGTCGGTGGCTGTGATGGCGCCCGGCAGAAACGGACTTACTACCCAGAGTTAGTCGAAAAGGCGCCCCCCGACACCATAATAATGACACTTGCTTGCGGTAAGTTCAGGTTCTTTGACCGCAAACTGGGATCAATAGACGGCATACCCAGGCTGCTGGATGTAGGCCAGTGCAACGACGCTTATTCCGCCATCAAGGTGGCGCTCGCCTTAGCGGAAGCATTCGGATGCGGCGTTAATGACTTGCCGTTGTCCTTAGTGCTCTCCTGGTACGAGCAGAAGGCAGTTGCCATTCTCTTGACCCTTCTGTACCTGGGAGTTCGAAATATCCGTTTAGGTCCTACGCTTCCTGCTTTTATTAGCCCGGGAGTATTGCAAGTATTGGTGAACAATTTTGGAATAAAGCCCATAACGACACCCGAGCAAGATCTGCAAAGCATCCTTGCCCGTTAATACGGCCTATTCCGACGTCAGATATCGGAGAACCGGAGTCTCGAACTGCAAAATAGTCGGGGGGACTGCTCGTCCCCCCTATTATGTTTCTTATTCGATTTCGATCTTGCGGCCTATATCCCCTTGATGTTTTTTAGGAAGATCAAGTTTTAATACGCCGTTTTTAAATTCTGCTTTGGCTTGAGCAGGGTCAACTTCTACGGGAAGAGGAATATTGCGCGAAATGGAGCCGTAGTAGCACTCACTGTGATAGTAACTGTCGGCCTTAACTTCGTTCTGTTGGCGTTTTTCCGCATTGACCGAGACGTAGGTGGGATACACTTTCACCTCTAGGTCTGATTTCTCAACCCCGGGTAGTTCAACGGACACCACCAGGTTTTCCCCGGTGTCACACACTTCTGCCCTGGGAGTTTTCAACTCCCACTCAGCCGGAAGCAGGGAAAATGCCGACTTAGTCGCTTCTTCAAACCAACGATCCATTTCCTCGTAGAGCTTGTCGATCCCGGCCTTCCATAGACGCAACGGGTGCTCACCGAAAGGTTTAGGCAGCCTTCTCACAACCCATCACTCCTTTCCCGAGGAATTTTTCCTGCAATTCCATTATAGTACGAGGCTAATGATGAAACAACCTGGTTTGTAAAGATTAATGTCAGCGTATGGCTTATTTACCGTGGGACTTGCAGGATATCGGGACTGCGTGGAGAAAAATCCCATATAAGGGGTGATGGTGTGCTGGCTGTAGTTAATTCTCTGGTCCTGCAAGGAATAGAGGCCCGCACAGTCAAGGTCGAAGTCGATATCCACTCCGGACTGCCGTCGTTCGACATAGTGGGCTTGGCCAGTCAATCGGTCAGGGAAGCGAAGGAACGGGTGCGGGCCGCCATAAAGAATGCGGGCCGGAAGTTTCCGCGTGAGCGCATAACCGTCAATTTGGCTCCTGCTGACATGAAAAAAGAGGGCAGCCACTTTGATTTTCCTATAGCCGTCGGCATTCTGGCGGCCAGCGGCCAGCTTGAAGGGCAGGTTCCAGATAATCTCTATCTGGTGGGGGAGCTGTCACTGGAAGGCAGCCTCAGGAAAGTGGCAGGGGTGCTTCCTATGGCTTTAGAGCTTGTGACCAGGTCTTCCGATGCCCGTTTGGTGGTGCCTAAGGAAAACGAAAGGGAAGCGGCATTGGTTCGCGAAGTGCGTTCGTTGAGTGTGGGCTCATTAGTGGAGTTCATCGAGCACGTGAATGGCGCCAGAGTTCTGCCGGTTGTTTCTAACACAGGGGAGGTCTATGACGTCCAAGGTACAGGTGAAAATCTGGATTTTGCCGATGTTAAGGGACAGGAGACTGCTAAAAGAGCTTTGGAGATTGCGGCTGCCGGTTTCCACAACCTAATTTTTATAGGACCTCCGGGAAGCGGCAAAACCATGCTGGCCCGGCGTCTTCCCGGGATATTGCCGGACATGAGCCGGTCTGAGATACTGGAAACCACCCGGGTTTACTCTGCTGCCGGGCTTCTTGATGCAAAGCTCCCCTTAATAACCAAACGGCCGTTCCGTTCCCCGCATAAAAACGCCTCGGCTGCCAGCATCATCGGCGGAGGACGCGCTCCTCGTCCCGGCGAGATCAGCCTTGCCCAGAACGGCGTTCTGTTCATGGACGAACTTCCTGAATTCTCAAGAGATGTTCTCGAGGCCCTGCGGCAACCCCTGGAAGATAGGGTAGTGACCGTAGCCCGGACTCAAGCCACCGTGACTTATCCGGCTAATTTCCTTCTGGTCGGCAGTATGAACCCGTGTCCTTGCGGCTACTTCGGCGATCCCGTCCGGGAATGCCGTTGTACCCCGCACCAAATAAGCAAATACCTGTCCCGCATTTCCGGACCTTTGCTGGACCGTACCGATCTGCACGTGGAGGTTCCCAGGGTCAGGTACGAGGAATTGAATCCTCAAAAGCAAGGGGAACGGTCATCGAAGGTGAAGGAACGAGTTATGAGAGCGCGCGAGATCCAAGCACGCAGGTTTAAAGGAAGGCCCTACCAGGTGAATGGCTTGATGTTACCGGGGGATGTCCGCCAGTTTTGCCGCTTGTCTGATGAGGCAGAGAGGTTGTTGAAGTCAGCCTTTGAAAGGCTATCCCTGAGCGCCCGTGCCTATCATCGCATCCTCAAAGTGGCAAGAACTATAGCCGATTTGGAAAACGAACCGGATATTCTGCCAAGGCATGTGGCCGAGGCGGTTCAGTATCGCAGCTTGGATAGGAAGTATTGGGGCGGGGCATGAGTAGCCGTGGTCGGCTTCACTGTGTAGCCTGTGGTGTGGGTAACGACATGGTGAGTAGTTCATGGTGACTGCCGGTAATAATACCTTGAAAAAGGGGGCTTCGTTATGGATCTGATTGAGGCTTTACAGACGGCGATTGAAGAGGAACTGAAGGCCTCGGCCAAATACAGGGAGATGGCGGCCGAAGCCGGTGATCCCGAAACCAGGATGATGCTGGAGCAAATAGCCAGAGAGGAAGAATCACACTACAAGCGTTTGGTGGAGCGGCTAAAGACGTTAAAGCTGATGAGGTCTTGAAGGCTAACGGGGCCCGGCTCAGTGAGAAGCCGGCGCCCCGTAACCACTGTAGATTGCGCTTAAGACGACGATGATAACAAAGATGGCGACCAGTGCTCCCATGACCATTCTCAGCCGGCGATTGACGTGGTGTTCTCCCTGGATTCGCTCGGCGATGAGATGAGTGGCGTACACGGCTGTTCCCGCCAAAAGGGAAGTTAGTAAGAACTGGATCCATTTGGGGAGGTGGGCGTAGGCGCCTGGAGCCAAGTTTTTCCATAGAGAATGAGTGTAGTAATCAAGAACGATAAACTCAATGAAGCTGGCGGCGACCTGGAAGGTCAGGCTTTGTTTTTGTAAGGAGGTGTTGAGCTCAAGAACATTCTTGATCCTGTTTTGCAGAGAAGCACTTTCCCGGCTCATCAGGATTTCTATTCGGCCCCTGACTACCTCGATGGCTGCCCGGTAGTTATCTATCAACGAATGAAGTTCATCCACGGCCCGTTCAATCAGCCTCAGGGCTGTCTGGTACAGGCCTGTAATATCGAGCACAGTGGCATCACCGGAAGCAAGACCCATTTCAGTTCTTAAGTGTTGCCCGAGCCGGCGGGTTAAGTCTTGAATCTTGTTGCGTCCTTCTCTCAGGAAATTATAGCTGGCAACGAGTTGTCCGTAAGAAACCGAGAGTTCGTGAAGTTGATCCTCGAGTTCCCTGATGGCGTTGCTGTCACCAGCTTGATCCCCGGTTGGCGAATACAGTATTGCAGAAAGCCTTCGCCCCGATTCGTTGACTTGCTCCAGGACTGTCTGGGCCGAGTCCCGATAGGTGTTCGCCACCAGGTGAATTTGAGCAAGATAAGCTTCTGCCAGGGGCAGGCTTTTTTCGAGAAGGAAGCGGGCCTGCGCCTCTTTCTCCGTGTTCACCCGCGACTCGTAAAAGACCTCATAGGTCGCTCCGGTCTTACAGAAGCGGGTAAGTTCAATGCCCCCGATCACAAACCGTGACGTCTCGTCCCGGAGACTTCCTCGGGGTATTTCAGGTGCATCCGCGGGAACGACACGAAGTACCACTTTCCCCAGCCAGTTTTCTCCACTTAAGCTAGATTTGTGCTCCATGTCTTGCAGATAATTCTCTGCATCCACAAGAGATTCAGAATCCCGGGTGAACCGAAGTATGAGTATTTCCAGGCGGTCAAGCGACGAAAAACGGTAACGCGCTACCGAAATATCGGGTTCTGTTTCAGATGGTATGTAATCGGCAAGATGGTCGGGAAGAGGATGAGCCGATAAATTCCGAACCAATGCCAAGAATTTATCCTCTTCATCAGGGAAAAAGAAATAGTAAACGTACAACATGTTTCTTTTCGAAGCCAAGTAGAACCCCCCCTTTTGATGCGATTATTCGCCCAACACTTTTATGACCAACCGCTTGCGGCGCTGCCCGTCGAACTCGGCGTAGAAAATTTCCTGCCAGGGGCCGAGATCCAGTTTGCCCTCGGTAACAGGTACGATGACCTGGTGATGAAACAGGATGCTCTTCAAGTGAGCGTCTGCGTTGGTCTCGCCGGTTTGGTGATGCCGGTAGTCCGGACGATAAGGAGCCAGTGTCTCAGCCCACTCCATGAGATCCGCTTTGATGCCTGGTTCTTCATCGTTGACAAAGACACCTGCGGTGATGTGCATTGCCGATACCAGGGCCATTCCTTCTTTTATTCCCGACTCTCTAACCGCATCGGCGACCAGGCCTGTAATGTTAATGAACTCTCTTTTGTTCTTCGTGTTGAACCAGTGGTAGGTGGTGTATGATTTCAATTCGCGATCCCCTTTCCTGCAAAGTTTGCCTGACAGCTTGTCTTCCTTCTAATTATATCCTGCGCGTCGTATCATGTTACGACAATGTTTGTCGAAATCTAGAGCGTTTTGAAAGGGGATGAGGAGTGAATCGAGGTCTCGCCCATTTATTGATATTCGACGTCTGTTTTGTTGGACTATTCTTCTTGGTTTTGATAAGATTGGTAACATACAATCCGGACATCGATGCGAAAAAAGCTATAAAGCTGATGAAGAAAGACTACAGCACGTCGTACAACATGGACGTAGAAGAAAGAAAAAGATTGGTAGAAGCTCTTGACGCCTCATTCCGTCTCTTTATGAATCCGTTTGCGTTTTCTGCCGAGTATATACTGGTCTATCAGACGCGGCAGGGAACAACTGCCCAGCTGTTCGTGCACAGGAGCGCCCGCATCGGGTGGGATGAACGAGGCAGGGCGTTTTGTCTCAGCGGTTCTCTTTGCAGATTGCTTGACAACAGTATAATAAACCTGGAAAACTCAATCAGTGAAAAACACGGAGAACTGGTTCCTTGGAATAAGGCCCAAGAGATCTTCCGAATGTACGATAAGGCTGTGATAATCGATGTAGAAACCCGGATGAGTTTTTGGGTGCAAAGACGAGCAGGCACTAATCATGCCGATGTACAGCCGTTGACAGCCCGGGATTCGCGCATTATGAAGTCTATCTACGGAGGAAAATGGAGCTGGGAAAGGAGAGCAGTTATTGTTGCGGTCAGGGGGCACCGGCTTGCAGCTTCGATGAACGGCATGCCTCACGGTGAGGGGGCCATAAAGGGCAATGAGTTCCCAGGTCATTTTTGCGTACATTTTCTGGGCAGCAAGACCCATGCGGGAAATCGCATCGACCCCAGGCACCAGGCCATGGTCCTCAAAGCAGCAGGCTTACCAGAGTCCCCTTTAGGCCAGGCTGAAAAACGTAAGGAATAGGAAGGAAATATGGTAAACAGAGGAGAAGCATAATCTCCAAGCACTTGGTTAACGCCAAAGAAGCAAAGGTTTACCCTTATGCGGTAGTTTCATGGTGAGGCAGGTTGGACGCAAGGTGAAAGAAGAAGAAAGAGCCTACCTTTTAGCCCTACACTCGGTTACTCTTGCCGGAGCTCGAAGGATGCAGGAGTTGAAAGAGTACTTTGGAAGTTTGGAAGAAGCGTGGAAGGCGGAAGCTGAAGAACTGAGATCTTTTAAGTTTTTGCGGGGAAAGGTCGAATCATGGTTAGCCCTTCGAAAGACTCTGGAACCTTTGAGGTATGTTGAATCCTTGAGTAATAAGGGATATGAGGTTGTGACTTACTTTGATGAGGCCTATCCCGAGCCCTTAAGGAGCCTGTATGATCCCCCAGCCGTACTATATGGAAGGGGAAAACTCAAGGACATAGATGCGCAGGCAATCGCCGTCGTGGGGGCGAGACGGCCAACGCCGTACGGGCGCCAGGTTGCGCGTATGTTGGCTAGGGATCTTGCTCGCGCTGGAGTCTGGGTAATAAGCGGTATGGCCCGCGGTATCGATACCGAGGCTCACTTAGGGGCTTTGGAAGGGCAAGGGTCTACGGTGGCGGTCCTGGGTAGTGGCTTAGATGTGGTGTATCCGCGAGAGAATAAAGGACTATGCCAGAGGATTGCAGACAACGGGGCCGTGATAAGCGAGTTTCCACCGGCAACGCCTCCGGAGCCTAAGAATTTTCCTATTCGGAATCGGATTATTTCCGGATTGGCCAAGGGTGTATTGGTCGTGGAGGCCCGAGCTAAGAGCGGGGCGCTCATTACGGTCGATTGGGCCTTGGAGCAGGGGCGAGACGTGTTTGCCGTGCCCGGTCCTATCACCAGTGAGTTGAGTCAGGGCACCAACCACCTTATCAAGCAGGGAGCCAAACCTGTGACTTCGGTTGAGGATATCTTGGAGGAATACCAGGTGGTGCTGAAGGCTTGCGGGAATGCGTCAGGTGAGGTTGCCGGTGCGGGATTGTCTAAGGAGCAGGAGAGACTTTTGCACCTTGTAAGCGGTCAGCCGGTCCACCTGGACGAGTTGGTAAGACTCAGCGGTTTGCCTTACGGACAATTATCCGGCCTTCTCTTAGAGCTTGAGATTCGGGGAATAATCGAGGTTTTGCCCGGTAACTATGTTATAAGGCTAAGAGGTTAAGGCCAATGTACTTCAAGAGCTAAAGTATTGACAGGAACGTCAGGTGGGGTGAGTTTCTTGGCGGATAGAGTTTTGGTCATAGTAGAATCGGCGGCCAAAGCAAAGACCATAAGCAAGTTTCTCGGTCGTAACCATAAGGTAATGGCTTCGGTAGGCCACGTAAGGGATCTGCCCAAGAGCAAATTAGGGGTAGACGTGGAGCACGGGTTTGTTCCGCAATACGTGACTATTCGCGGCAAAGGAGAAATTCTGAAACAGATAAAGGAGGAATCGGAAAAAGCTGCCCGGGTACTGTTGGCTACCGACCCGGACCGGGAGGGGGAGGCCATTGCTTGGCATTTAAGCCAGGCCATCAACTTGCCCGAGGATGCTCCGTGTCGCATCGAATTCAATGAGATAACTAAAGACGCGGTAACCCGGGCCGTGAAGAAACCGAGGCCCATAGACATGAACAGGGTAAATGCTCAGCAAGCCCGCAGGGTATTGGACCGCTTAGTGGGTTACAGCCTGAGTCCACTCCTGTGGAATAAAATAAGAAGAGGATTGAGTGCCGGCAGAGTTCAGTCTGTCGCTTTGAGGCTGATATGCGAGAGGGAACGAGAAATACAGGCTTTTGTTCCAGAAGAATACTGGACTATCGAAGGGGAATTTGCCGCGGATCAAGATGTTTTGGTGGCCCGATTGGTTAGCCGTATGGGCAAGAAAGTACATCTTGGCAGTCGTGAGGCTGTCGATGAAATACTGTCGGAACTAAAAGCTTGCAAGTTTACCGTGAGCAAGGTTGAAAAGAAGACGAAAAAGAGGAACCCCGTACCGCCTTTCATCACGAGTACTCTGCAGCAGGAGGCTTCCAGAAAACTCGGCTTTACTGCAAATAAGACCATGAGAATAGCCCAGGAACTCTACGAAGGTCTGGCCTTGGGAAAAGAAGGCACAGTCGGTTTGGTGACCTATATCCGTACTGATTCGACCCGGGTTGCGGAAGAAGCGCAAAAAGAAGCTTTGGCTTTTATCGAAAGCAATTTCGGTGAGGATTACAGGCCGGTCAAACCGAACATTTACAAGTCCAAGAAATCCGCCCAGGACGCCCACGAGGCCATAAGGCCGACCTCGATCCGGCGCCATCCGGATAAAGTAAAGGAATTCTTGACCAAGGACCAGTACCGGTTGTATAAGCTCATTTGGGAACGTTTCGTAGCGAGTCAGATGACCCCAGCCGTTTACGACACGGTGACCATCGAATTAACTGGCGGCGACTTTGTTTTCCGGGCTTCTGCTTCGAGTCTTGCTTTCCCTGGTTACCTCGCTGTGTACCAGGAGAGCGAAACTGAAGAGGAGGAAGAAAAAGGCGTTCTGCCGGAGGTGAAGGAAGGACAAGAGTTAACGGCCCGGGATTTCAAGCCGCAACAGCACTTTACTCAGCCACCGCCTCGTTACACGGAGGCCAGTCTCGTCAAAGTGCTGGAGGAAAAGAATATCGGCCGGCCCAGCACATACGCGCCCATCATTGATACCATATTGCGCCGGGGTTACGTGGAGCGCAAGAACAAACAGTTCGTACCTACCGAACTGGGGTTCATAGTGGTGGATCTTCTCAAGGATTATTTTCCTGAGATCATGGATGTGGAGTTTACCGCCAACATGGAAGAAAACTTGGACCGTATCGAAGAAGGGGAGCTCAACTGGCAACAGACTGTACAGGAATTCTACGAGCCCTTCGTGGATAAGTTGGAGAGGGCTACGAGCGAGATAGAAAGGGTTAAACTGAAACCGGAGGAAGCGGGAAAGGATTGCCCAGTATGCGGGAAACCTTTGGTAATCCGCAGTGGGCGTTACGGACGGTTCCTTGCCTGTTCGGGCTTTCCCGAATGCAAGCATACCGAGTCTATCAATGAGGATACAGGAATGACTTGCCCGTTGTGCGGCAAGAAAGTCATAGCCCTGCGGACGAAAAAGGGGCGCCGGTTTTATGGATGCCAAGGGTATCCTGAATGTAATTTCCGCTCCTGGTATCCTCCTGCTGACAAGAAATGCCCCGAATGCGGTGCTGCTATGGTAAAGAAAACCAGTCGGGGACAAGAGCGTCTGGCTTGCACTGGTGAAGGATGTCGCTATGAAGAAAAGGAAGCGAGGATGTGAGTGTTGGGACTGAAGAGAGAGGTAACAGTGGTGGGCGGCGGTCTGGCGGGGTGCGAGGCCGCCTATCGTATTGCCGAAAGCGGGATCGAAGTGACTCTTTACGAAATGCGACCTGGCAGAATGACCCCTGCTCACCGCACCGGTTATTTGGCCGAGCTGGTTTGCAGTAATTCGTTTAAGTCTGAGGATCCATCAACCGCGCAGGGTTTGTTAAAAGAAGAGATGAGACTTCTGGGGTCATTGCTGCTGAGGTGCGCCGAGGAGTGTCGGGTCCCGGCCGGGTCTGCTCTGGCGGTGGAGCGGGATCTTTTTGCCTCGAAAGTTACTGAGATGATACGGTCTCACCCTCTTATTCGGGTGGTGGAGAGGGAGATCACCGCGATTCCCGAGGAGGGGGTTACGGTGATCGCGACCGGCCCCTTGACCTCAGACCGGTTGGCGGAATCGATCCGGGAGATGACTGGCCAGGATAACCTTTATTTTTACGATGCAGTAGCCCCTATAGTGACCGCGGAAAGCCTAGATTACTCCAAGATATTCAGGGGTGCGCGATACCAAAAAGGCGGGGACGATTATCTAAACTGTCCGTTGACCGAGGAAGAATATCGGAAGTTTTACAGGGCTTTGGTCGAGGCAGATGTCCATGAAGGGCATCCCGTGGATAAGGGGCTTTTTTTCGAAGGTTGTATGCCCGTCGAAGTGATAGCCCGTCGGGGTGACGAAGCCCTGTGCTTTGGCCCCATGCGTCCGGTTGGGCTGGAAGCAAAAGACGGGAAACAGGCATACGCGGTGGTACAACTTCGCCAGGAGGACCGGGAAGGAACTATGTACAGCTTGGTGGGATTTCAGACCAGGCTCAGGTTCAAGGAACAGGAAAGGGTTTTCAGAATGATACCGGGGTTGGAAAAGGCGGAGTTTGTACGTTACGGTGTCATGCACCGCAATACTTACATCAACAGCCCCAAGGTTTTGGAACCGACCCTGGCCTTCAGAATTAAAGAAGGGGTTTTTTTTGCCGGGCAGATCACCGGATGCGAGGGGTACATGGAATCGGCTGCCACCGGGATTTTAGCTGGAATAAATGCTGTTCGGCTGATTATGGGGAAGCCCTTGGTGGTTCTGCCCAGGACCACCTTGATCGGTGCTCTCTGCCATTACTTGGCTACGGCAGCAGGCGCGCGTTTTCAGCCGATGAATGCCAATTTCGGCCTGTTGCCTCCCCTATCGGAAAAGATAAAAAACCGGAAGGAAAGGTACGGAGCATACAGGCAGAGGTCACTTGCCGATCTTCAGGAATTTATGAAAAAAGAAGGACTGGCGTGAACCCACTATCTGAGTCCAAAGGAGCTGAGCATGTTCCGTGTTTCTATTCTATGTTAAAAGATTTATGGAATACCTGGAGGTAGAAAAGGCGGCCTCGCCGTTGACCATGGCCGGCTACAAGTCAGACCTTGAGGGATTTGTGTCGTATTTTGCCCAAAAGAATGAGGTTAAGCCTGATGAAATAGGGTTGGAAGTGCTGAATCCTCGTGTGGTAAGGGAGTACCTGGCTCACTTGCAGGAGCGAGGAACGAAAAGATCGACCATGGCTCGCAAAGTGGCGGCTTTGAGGTCTTTTGGCAAGTATCTGTACAGCTCGCAAGTTACCGATGTCAATCCGGTGGCCACGGTGTCCACTCCCAAGAAGGAAAAAAGGCTTCCCCGCTTTCTTTATCCGCAAGAGATTGAAGCCTTGCTGGCAAGCCCGGATCCCCACGATGTTCTGGGATTGCGCGATTTGGCTATTCTGGAACTGCTGTACGCTACCGGGATGAGAGTGGGGGAGCTGGTGAGAATGGACTTGCCCGATTTCGATGGAGAAGAAGGTTTGGTCAGGGTTTTGGGCAAAGGCAGGAAAGAAAGGGTCATACCTGTAGGAAGGCGAGCCGTTCTGGCCATGAATCGATATCTTGCCAGCAGCCGCCGTGTACTGGCATCCAGGAAACAGGGATCCGAAGCGGCGGTATTTTTGAATCGTTACGGAGAAAGGCTGTCGGCAAGGGGGGTCAGAGTCATCGTGGATCGTTACGTGAAGTCCACCGCCTTGCAACTAAACATTAGCCCCCATGTATTGCGCCACACCTTTGCCACTCATCTGCTGAACGGAGGCGCCGACCTCCGTTCTGTTCAGGAGCTCTTGGGACATGCCAGGCTGTCAACAACCCAGGTTTACACCCATGTTACGACTGAAAGGTTGAAGAATGTATACGACGAGAAGTTTCCCCGGAGGTGACGGATATGTTTAAGGCAACTACCGTAATAGCTGTGAAGAGAGACGGCGAGGTTGCCATAGCGGGTGACGGGCAGGTGACATATGGACA
The DNA here is from genome assembly GCA_964405385.1 of uncultured Syntrophothermus sp. Lineage (GTDB taxonomy): Bacteria > Bacillota > Syntrophomonadia > Syntrophomonadales > Syntrophothermaceae > Syntrophothermus. The sequence goes on along the minus strand of CAYONS010000003.1, from coordinate 31,424 downwards.
GGCTTTTGTCCTAAAAACCCAGGCTAACAAGATACGCAAATTATATAATGGCCGAGTTTTGGCGGGATTTGCTGGCTCTGTGGCTGACGCCATCACCCTTTTCGAGAAATTTGAGGATTGTCTGCGGGAAAGCAACGGAAATCTGACGCGGGCGGCCGTGGAGGTAGCCAAGCAGTGGAGGACCGACCGGGTCTTGAGGAGACTGGAGGCCTTGTTAATTGTGGCTGACCGGGAAAGGATGTTTTTGATTTCTGGCAGCGGTGAGGTAATCGAGCCGGATGACGACATAGTGGCTATAGGCTCAGGGGGGCCGTATGCCTTAGCAGCAGCCCGGGCTTTGCTCAGGCATACTGAGCTTTCCAGCCGCGAGATTGCGGAAGAAGCCTTGCGAATTGCGGCTGGTATATGTGTTTACACCAACAGTAACATTACGGTTGCCGAGCTTGGGCGAGAGGGGTGAAGACAGTGGAGGAGCTTACGCCGAGAAAGATTGTGGAAGAACTCGACCGGTACATCGTAGGACAGACGGCGGCGAAAAAAGCGGTAGCCATCGCTTTGCGCAATCGATACCGCAGGCAAAAGTTACCAGCAGAGATAGGTGAGGAGATATACCCCAAAAACATTATCATGATCGGACCTACGGGAGTAGGCAAGACTGAGATCGCGCGGAGGTTGGCCAAGCTCGTCAATGCTCCCTTCGTTAAGGTCGAAGCGACCAAGTTTACGGAAGTAGGTTACGTGGGGCGCGATGTTGATTCCATGATCAGGGATCTGGTAGAAACCTCAGTGCAAATGGTCAAGAAGGAAAAGATGGCCAGCGTCGAGCCCAAAGCTCGCAAGCTGGCTGAAGAACGGATAGTAGACTATCTCCTGCCGCTGCCACAAAAAAGAAGTCACCAGACCGTCAACCCGTTAGAATTTTTGTTGGGTCGGGCCCAACAGGAAGTGTACAGCGAGGAACCAGAAGCCCGAGCAGGCTATGAGGAAATAAGGCGGCGACGGGAGATACTGGCGGCCAAAATTGCCCGTCTAGAGATGGAAGAAGAAATGGTGGAGATCGAGGTTGAAGAAAAACCGGTATCGTTTTTTGAAGTATTTTCTGGATCCGGAGTGGAAGAGATGGGGATAAATCTCCAAGACATGCTGGGCAACCTGGTGCCCAAATCCAAAAAAAAGAGGCGGGTGACGGTAGCTGAGGCCAGGAGGATACTGACGTACGAAGAATCTCAGAAACTGATCGATATGGACGAAGTGCAGAGAGAAGCCATAGCCCGTGCCGAGAATTCCGGTATAATCTTCTTGGACGAGATCGATAAGATTGCGGGTCGAGAAACAGGGCATGGGCCGGACGTTTCCCGGGGAGGCGTACAAAGAGATATCTTGCCTATAGTCGAAGGATCCACGGTAATGACCAAGTACGGCCCGGTGAAAACCGATCACATCCTCTTTATCGCAGCAGGGGCCTTTCATATGACTAAGCCATCGGATCTAATCCCCGAATTGCAAGGAAGGTTTCCCATCAGAGTAGAATTGGCGAGTCTGACCCAGGAAGACTTTCGCCGGATTCTCACCGAGCCCGACAATTCTCTTATTAAACAGTACGCGGCTCTGCTGTCGACAGAAGGGGTGGAGATAAGCTTTACTCAAGAAGCCATTGAATATATAGCTCAGATTTCATACGAAGTGAACGCCAGCACGGAGAACATCGGGGCGCGGAGGTTGCACACCATTCTAGAAAAGGTGTTGGAAGGCCTGCTGTTCGACGCAAGTGAAATGAGGGGGCAAACGGTAATCATTGATAAGGCCTATGTCGAAAGCCGTCTCGGTCCGATTGTACAAAACGAGGATCTCAGTCGATATATACTGTAAGGGGACGGATGGAAAGAGGAGGGAGGAGTTTGGCGGGAAATGGTTTGTGGGAGAGGTGTCGGGCTCTTAACGCGGTGAGTGCGCAACAGCAGGAATCGCCGGTAGACTTTGGTCACATGGCAGAAATAATTGCCAAGACCCTGGGTTGCGATGTTTATATAGTTGGGCGCCGGGGTCGAATCTTGGGATGGGCAAAAACGGACGAAGGCGGTGAAGAGCCTGACATTGAGAAATTGTTAGATTATGCAGAGCGGTTCCCCGAGAGTTTCAACCGTGAATTCCTGAGCTTATCGGAACCGGTAGTCAACAAGCGGTTGGACAGGAAGTGCATTTTCCGGATGCGCAGGGGCTCGTGTAATTGCCGGGGCAAGGTATTGACCGTGATACCTGTGCGAGGCGGACGGAGCAGGCTTGCTACCCTGATCCTTTACCGGAAGAATCCGGAATTCTCAGAGGCGGAACTGGTTTTGGCCGGAGTGGCGGCGCTGAATGTTGCCAACGAAATCATGTACCTGAAGTCGGAAAGACAACAGAAGGCAACCCAGAGAAAAGCTTCTTTACAGGCGGCTTTGTCTGCCGTTTCCCAAACGGAGAAGGAAGCTCTTGGTTACCTTCTGTCCGAGCTACAAGGCAAAGAGGGGATAGTGGTGGCCAGCCGGGTAGCGGATAGGGTAGGTCTTACCAGATCGGTTATGGCGAGTGCCTTGCGCAAATTTGAGAGTGCCGGAATAGTTGAGTCGCGATCCCTAGGCATGAAGGGGACTTACATAAAAGTCTTGGCGGATAACATTCTGGATGAGTTACGCAAATAGTGAGGCCTTGTGATTTCTTGTTTTCTTGTCTTGGGTTTGGTTTTTTCAGAATTTTTTGCTAAATTCTCCACCGGCGGCAGGAATAAGGCCGGTAATTATAGAATTTTGCAGGAAAATCAGGCAACGATGGGAGAGGTGTCGATGCTTGACAAGGTCATTGGCAACCCGAGGCTTGCTGTTATGGAAAGGGCCTTGGACGGAGCAATGCTGAGGCAGAAAGTTATTGCCAATAACTTGGCTAATGTGGATACCCCCGGTTTCAAAGCGGTGGAAGTGACTTTTGAAGAGCAGCTCAAGAGCTTGGTCAAAGGGAACGAAGATATGTACCCTTTGCGAACGAGTCATCCCCGTCATTTGCAGGTGGCGGGAAGCCCCAGCTTCAATGTAGGGATGAAAGTCCTTGATGGTTATACCTACCGTAATGACGGCAATACGGTCGACGTAGACCGGGAGGTGGCGCGGCTGGCAAAAAATGTCGTATATTATAACGCGGTATCCAGCAGCCTTAATCAGGAATTGAGGATCCTGCGAATGGCTATTACGGGAGGGAGGGGCTGAGGTGAGATTTTTGAACACCGTGGATATCAGCGCCAGCGGTATGACTGCTCAGAGGTTGAGGATGGATGTTATTGCCAATAACCTGGCCAATGTCAACACCACGCGGACGCCGAAGGGAGGGCCCTACCGGCGGCAAGTGGTTATTTTCGAATCTCGCACCCCAAGTTCCCGCAGTTTCAGGGACTTGTTCAATGCCTACATTGAAGGGGAGGCCGGGGTTCGGGTCAAGGCTATTCGCGAGGATACTTCCCCTTTCAAGAGGGTTTATGATCCCGGAAATCCAGATGCTGATGAAGACGGATACGTGAACCTGCCGAACGTCAACGTAGTTTCAGAGATGGTAGATATGATTTCGGCGACGCGGGCTTACGAAGCCAATGTGAGCGTCATAGAAGCGACGAAAAACATGGCGATGAAAGCCCTGGAGATAGGAAGATAAAGGGGTAGGGATATGAAGATAGATCCGCTTTTCCAGAACATAGTTAAACCTTTGCAGCCCCTGCAACCTCCCAGCTGGACGGAAAGAGGGAGAGACTCGATTTCTGCCACCGGTAACCGGAGTTTTGCCGATTATCTGAAAAACGCATTGAATGAGGTTAACCAGCTACAGCAGGAAGCAGCGAGATCTGCTATGGATTTAGCGCAAGGAGCAGAAACCGAAATCCACAACACCATGATCGCTTACGAAAAAGCGGCATTGGCTCTACAATTAACCTTAGAAGTCAGAAACAGGTTGGTTGAGGCATACCAGGAAATAATGAGAATGCAGATGTAAGATGAACATAACAGGATGACGGAGAACAGGCATGAGCAGTATATGGGAACGAGTGCAACGATGGTTACAGCTCATCCGGGACCGGTGGAATTCGCTAACCTTAAATCAGAAAGTCCTGGTCAGCGGGGCTGTGCTTCTTACCTTGATCTCGTTAGGGATGATTGTGTCCACACAGACTAGCAAAAATTACCAACCACTCTATTCCGGCCTTTCTCTGGCAGATGCTGCCGCCATAACCAAGAAGCTTGATGAACTAAAGGTAAGTTACCGCTTGAGTGATGACGGTACTACGATACTGGTTCCTTCCGAACAAAAGTATCAAATAAGGCTACAACTGGCAGGCGAAGGTCTGCCCAAAGGGACTGCCGGTTTTGAATTGTTCGAAACTCCTCGATTCGGGGAAACCGAGACTGACAAGCGGGTAAAGTACTTGACGGCTTTGCAAGGGGAGCTGGTTAGGACTATCGAGAGTCTGGATAAGATCCAGTCGGCTCGCGTGCATGTGGTGCTACCCGAGCCCCGTTTGTATCTGGACGAACAGGCACCGGCCACAGCCTCGGTTGTGCTCAAAGTCAAGAGTGGGGAAGAGCTCTCCACGAAGGAGATAGCCGGTATCGTACACCTGGTGGCCAACAGTGTCGAAAAACTGCAACCGGAAAACGTCGTAGTCGTCGACCAGTACGGCAATTTGCTGTCTGCCAACATCCCGTCTTCGGGTTCGATAGCGGCAGCCGAGCTTTCTGCCCAGCAACTGGCTGTTAAGAGGCAGCTGGAAAGGGAGAAACAGGCAGCGGTTCAAACGATGCTTGATGCCACCCTGGGCCCGGGAAAATCGGTGGTCCGTGTCAGCGCGGAACTGGATTTCGATGAAGTCGAACGGTACAGCCAAGATTTTGACCCGGAGCAGAGGGTAGTTGTCAGCAAGCACACCGTGGAGGAAACAAGTACGTCCAGCAGCAGGGGGCCCGAAGGGACTCCCGGAGTTGACACCAATGTGCCGACCTATCAAGGGGCGGAAGGTGAACAAACCTCCAGTTCTTCCACGGAGAAGAGCGAGCAGACCGTCAATTATGAAGGAGACAAGGTGGAAACCAGGACTAAGGTGGCGCCAGGAGCGATCAAGCGGATGACGGTGGCCGTTATTGTCGACGAAGGTTTTGAGGCCAAGCAGCAGGAAATAATCGAGGCTGTCAAGAACGCCGTGGGAGCCGACGAGCGGAGGAACGACAGCGTCTATGTAAGCTTTATGAAATTCCAAACCGAAGCCGAAGAGAAAGTCCCTGAGCCTGGCAGCAGGTGGCCCCAGTACTTGCTGGCAGCGGGCGCTGCTATCACCGTGTTGGCAGCAATCTTCCTGTTCTGGAGGCTGAGGCGGAAGAAAGAAGAAGAAGGTTTTGAGGCGGTGGTAGGAGAGGAAATACCCATAGAATCACTGGTGGAGAGGGAATTGACCCCAGAGGAGAAAGAAAAACAGAGGATCCGGGATGAGATAGACAAATTAATTAATGAGAACCCGGCAGATGCAGCCCAGATCATAAGGACGTGGCTTTTGGAAGAAAAGAGGTGAGAACATGGCCAAAAAAGCTTTGACCGGCAAGCAGAAGGCGGCAAACTTCCTCATATTTTTGGGACCGGAGAAGTCTGCCAAGATATTTAAACATTTGACCGAGAGCGAGATAGAGGAACTGACTCTGGAAATAGCCAATGTGCGCAAGATATCCGGCGACCGCATGGACGATGTTTTCCGGGAGTTTTATGAGATGGCCCTGGCCAATCAGTATATAGCCCAAGGGGGTATCGAATACGCCAAAGAACTGTTGGAAAAGGCGCTGGGACCCCAGAAAGCGGTAGAGATACTTTCCAAGATATCAGCTTCTCTGCAGGTGCGTCCATTTGATTTTGCCCGCAAGACCGAGCCGGCGCAGCTACTGAACTTTATTCAGGCCGAACATCCGCAAACCATAGCTTTGGTGCTGGCTTACCTGGAGCCGGAGAAATCATCCATCATCCTTTCCGCGCTCCCGCCGGAAAAACAGTCAGACGTTGCCAGACGAATCGCCCTAATGGATACCACTTCACCCGATGCCATCAAAGAGGTGGAAAGGGTGCTGGAACGCAAGCTGTCTTCAGTGATTCCTCACGAGGTAACGAGTGCTGGAGGGGTTAAGGCGCTGGTAGAGATACTGAACCGGGTCGACCGGGCGACGGAAAAGACCATCCTGGAAGCCCTGGAGATCCAAGATCCTGAACTGGCTGAAGAGGTCAAGAGGCTGATGTTCGTGTTCGAGGACATCGTGACCATGGACGATCGCTCGGTGCAGAGAGTATTGCGGGAAGTTGACTCGCACGACCTGGCTTTGGCTCTCAAGGGGGCCAGCGATGAGGTGGCGAATAAGATTTTCAATAACATGTCAAAGCGGGCCGGGGAGATGCTCCGCGAAGACATCCAGTTCATGGGACCGGTTCGTTTGCGTGATGTCGAAGACGCGCAGCAGCGTATTGTGAACATCATCCGCAAGCTCGAGGATGCCGGAGAGATCGTTATTGCCCGCGGGGGAGGTGACGAGATTATTGTCTAGGATAATCAAGTCAAAGTACCTCGTAATAAGGGAACCGTGCGTGTTAAGCGCAAACAAAGAGGACTGCCGACTTGATTCGGAAATTATCAAAGAGGCTTTTGAGCATCCCGTCCAGCGGGAAGAGGAAGCAGACAGGTTTCGGGAGGAGATGGCTCAAGTCGTCAAAGAGACAGAGGACATAGTGAGAGAGCTAATGGAAAATGCCCGTGTCGAAGCTCAGCATATAATCGCTTCTGCTGAGGAAGAGGCTGCCCGTTTGAGGGAACAGGCGGCAAAAGAGGCGGAGGAGATAAGGAAAAAGGCGGCGCAAGACGGTTACCAGGAGGGCGTGGCCCGAGCCACGCAAGAAATACAGGAACTGAAAGCAAAGACCGCTTCAGAATGTGAAAACATGTTGAAAGAAGCCGAGAAGACTCGTGAGACTATTATCCTGTCGGCCGAGGAAGAGATACTGAACTTGGCACTGGCCATAGCCAGGAAGATTATAGATAAGGAAGTAAGAGAGAATTCCGATATAATTATTAACCTGGTACGAAAAACATTGGCTACGATAGGCAATGCAGGGAACGTAAAGATAAGAGTCAATCCTCAAGATTTCGACAAGGTTTTAGAGAACAAAGAGCTGTTTGCTCGTGACGGTAGGACAGTCGACGATATGGAAATACAGCTGGACAGTAGCATGGCTCCAGGCGGATTCATTATGGAGAGTGAGCTCGGTATAGTAGACGCCCGTCTGGAAACCCGTATGGACAAAGTGGAAAAAGCTTTGAGGGAGGAACTGGTACCTATTGGGGAAAACCGCGGTTTTTGATTTGCAGCGGTATATCAAGGCCTTGGAGAAGGTCAACCCTTTAGTATATAAAGGAAGGATATCCCAGGTTATCGGGCTTGCCATCGAGTCCGATGGGCCTAAGGCCATGATGGGGGAGCTGTGCCTGGTTAAGAGTCCGATTGCCGGTGACCGGAGTCTGAAGTGTGAGGTAGTAGGGTTCAAAGGCAATAAGACTTTGTTAATGCCGCTGGGGGAACTGGAGGGCATTGAACCGGGGAGCGAAATCATAGCCACGGGCGAGACCTTCAAAGTCAAGGTAGGGCGGGCCCTGGTAGGTAGAGTATTGAATGGTCTGGGGGATCCCATAGACGGGCTTGGACCGGTAGATACGGAAGCAACTTACCCGGTTATGAACCACCCCCCCGACCCTTTGAAAAGACGGAGGATTACCGAGGTGCTGCCTGTTGGCGTAAGGGCTATCGACGGTCTTATTACCCTGGGCAAAGGCCAGAGGATGGGAATACTGGCTGGGAGCGGTGTAGGGAAAAGCACCTTGCTGGGGATGATAGCCAGGAACACCGAAGCCGATGTCAGTGTAATAGCCTTGATCGGCGAGCGAGGCAGGGAGGTCCGGGACTTTTTGGAAAGGGATCTGGGCCAAGAGGGATTAAGAAGGTCAGTGGTTGTAGTAGCGACATCCGACCAGCCGGCTTTGGTGAGGCTGAAAGGGGCTTTTGTAGCCACTTGTATTGCCGAGTATTTCCGGGATCAGGGGCTTGATGTTTTGCTCTTGATGGATTCCTTGACCAGATTTGCGCTGGCACAGAGGGAGATCGGCCTGGCCATAGGAGAGCCGCCGGCGACCCGGGGTTTCACTCCTTCGGTCTTCGCCTTGCTTCCTAAATTATTGGAGAGAGCCGGAGCCGCGGAAAGAGGCAGTATCACCGGTTTGTACGCCGTCTTGGTTGAGGGAGACGATATGAACGAGCCCATAACCGATGCCGTGAGGGGAATAGTTGACGGGCATATTGCTTTGAGCCGCGAACTGGCGGCCCTTAACCATTTTCCTGCGGTGGACGTGTTGGGCAGCATAAGCAGGGTGATGCCGGACATAGTTTCAGAGGCTCACTTGGACAGCGCGGGACGATTTCGCAGCGTACTTGCTGTCTACCGCGAGGCTAAGGATCTCATCGACATCGGGGCCTACCGGCGGGGAGCAAATGCCCGCATCGATGAGGCCCTGGAGTTGATAGATGGGTGTAACCGGTTTCTCCAGCAGGGAGTCTGGGAGAAAACCGGATTTGACGAGACCGTGGAAATGTTGAGGCAGGTTATCAACAGATAGGAGCGGTGATCTAATGAAGCGGTTTCGCTTCCGTCTGCAGACTAAGCTGGCATTAGTCTATGCGGAAGAAAGTATGGCTAAGACAGAAGTAGCGCGAAGGTTGCGGGATTACGAAGAAGAGGCCAGGCTTCTTTCGGCTTATGAACAGGAACTGGACGCGACCTACGAGCGATTTCGGAGAATGAGGGATGCGACAGTCGGGGTTCAGGAAATCATTGCCATCAGAGAGTATCTTCCGGTACTGAGGGGCAGGATTCAGATGCAGAGAATGAGGAGCGACAAGGCTTTTGCCGAGCTCACCAGAGCCCGCCAGAGGCTGTACGAGATCATCAAAGAGAGAAAAGCCCTGGAAAAGCTCAAAGAGAAACGTTGGAGAGATTATATGAGGGATTTTCGCCGGCACGAACAGGCCGTTTTGGACGAGGCGGCTGCTGTTCGGTTCTACCGGGTGCGGGTGAAAGAAGGATGAAGCACAAAGGAGAAAACGTTAGAAATCTTTCGGGGCAAATAACCCTGTCTTGGGGGAGCGAAGCGTGAGCTTACCGAAGAAAATCGTTGTTGCAGTAATATCTGTCGCGTTGCTGGTGGGAGCGTGGTGTTCCCTGATGTACTTGGGGGTTTTGGCCCCGCCTGCGTTCATGAAGAGAATCCCCTTAGCCCAGCGTTTTTTCGAATCGGGCGAACCAGCTGTCAAACAGTTGACGACACAAGAACAGGAAAGACAGCGGTTATTGGCGAGAATAAAGCTATTAGAAGAAGAAAAAGCCGATCTGAAACGGGAACTGCAGGCAAAGGACGCTGAGTTGCGGCAGGCTAAGAGTGATCTAACGAAGGCGAACGAACAGCTGGAGGGATTGAAGAAGGCGGCCTTGACAGCGAAGGGGCAGGAGGACGTGTTTAAGGAACTGGCTGGATATTATTCGTCAATCAAGCCCAAAGAAGCGGCGGCCGTCTTTGAACAACTAGAAGACGAAACGATAATAGGGATACTTCAGTACATGGACAGCGAGCAGGTTGGCAAGATAATAGCAGCCCTGCCGCCCCAGCGGGCTGCGGTTATTACAAAAAAGATGTTGGAAGTAGCGTCGGCTGGGACAACTTGACTTGTTGCACGCTATCTTGAACCGGTTCAGCCTTTTTTCGAAACGGGCTGATCTGGTTAGGAGATAGAATCCTAATCCTACTTGCCGGAGAAAGGAGGTGATAGAGTTGGCAGGAGGTACAGCGGCTTTAGTGACAACCTTTAATGTTTGTAGACCATCTGACGGCGGGCCAAGGATCACAAAGGAACCCGAAGAAAAGACAGGAAAGAGCGCATCTGGATTTAACGGCATCCTGATGGCAGCCTGTCGCGGAAACAGGCAAGAGAAAAAGGCAGGAGAAAGCCCTGTTGTTACCGGACAGGGTGATACAAAAGACGAGGACGCCTGCCCTGAAAACGGCGAGACGGCGAGTCTCGTAATACCAGAGTTACAAGATCTTTCCTTCACGGCTGTTCTTTTCGGAGTCAACTGGCAGGAAGGGACGGTGAGCAATCCGGGCGGCGCGATGGAAAATACTGAGGCAAGTCCGGGCCATGCCGTCGGGTTGGCTGCGGCAGATGGCGATGCGAGGGCCTTGCCTGACCCGATGATATTGGCAAGATCGAAAGAACTGGGGCAGCAGCCGGCAATGACGGTGCCCGATATGGTAGAATCTGTTGAAGGAGAAAGTTTGAACCTCATCAAGGCTGCCCGAGATATCGACAGGCTGTTGTCAGCTGAACCCGAGGCCGATATTGTGGCTGCTCCGGGTGGCAGGACGATTGAAGGGAATCGAATAGAAAGAAACGAAGCGTCTGTGAAGGCAGGATCCACTTTACCCGGCGGTCTTTCGACTGAGGGGTCAGCAGGACTGATGGGAAAAATCACTGTCAAGACTTCGCCAGGACTGGCTGCTTTACAACAGCCGGACCTGAAAAGCCTGATTCTCTCCGAAACCGTGAGGAGCCAAGGGGTCACGGAGAAAGGCACTGCCCAAGCACAAGCATCCCGAGATGGAGCTGTAGGCGGCGGGAGCGAGCAAATTTTACTCGTGCCTGGTGGTCCGCCGGCATCCCTAAGCGGGACCGACATCGCTGGGACAGTTTTCGCAGGCGAAACCGGGGGTCCTGTAAAATTCGAGGAACTGTTTGACCAGGCGGTGCAAAAGCTTGACCTTTTAAAGAAGCCGGGACAGTCCGAAATCCAGGTGGTACTGAAACCCGAGGTTTTGGGCAGGCTGACCATCAGGCTCAGTCTCGAGGACCATCAGGTGACAGCCCGGTTCTTGGTGGAAAACCATATGGTCAAGCAGGTTATGGAGGCCAACTTGCCCCAATTAAGAGCGGCTCTCGAAGCCAGCGGGCTGAAACTGGACCAAGCAGAAGTAGCCCTTCACCATCAATACAGCGGGAGCCATGATTTCCACGGGCAATCGGGATTTTTTCAACAAAGGGCGCCCGTTTTGAGACACACTTACCTGGATTCGGGTTCTGAATTCAGGCCGGAAGACTTGGAAGAATCAGTGAATCCATATGCAGTGCTGGGAAGCAATGGCGCAGGAATATTGGATTGCGTAGTCTAGGAGGTGGAAAAATGGAAGTTTCCGGGATAACCAGCAGCCCTGCCTCTTCGAGCCTGAGTAGCTCTGCAAAAACTCAGATACTCGACAAGGACGATTTCTTCAAGCTCCTCATAACCGAACTGAAGTACCAGGATCCCCTGGAGCCCATGAAAGACAGGGAATTCATAGCTCAGATGGCCAGCTTCAGTTCGCTGGAGCAGATGTACAACATGAGGGAAAGCCTGGACAACCTCGCCAAGTCCCTAGGCAATTATACCTCGGTCTTGACTTCGAGCTTAGTGGCGCAAGAGGCTCTGGCTTTGATCGGCAAAGAAGTCGAATTTGCCGGCTCGTCTGGAACCGGAAAGGGAGTTGTCACGGCCGTTGTCATCCAGGAAGGCATACCGTACTTGACGGTGGGTGAGAACCGGGTTGCTCTGGCTGAGGTTACGTCGGTGAAGTTGGTCGACTCAAAGCGGGGGGATACAGGTTCAGAGCAGGCGGGAGCGCCGGGAGCAGATAGACAGGAGGACGGACAAGAGTGACTTCCAGGATACTGTTTCCCGAAACCGTGGGGATACCGGTAAACTCACAGAACAAACCCGCGGCATCTCCGGAGAACCGGAGTTCGTTTGCCGAGATTTTGAATAACAAACTGCAGCCGTCACTGCGGTTTTCCAACCATGCCCAGCAAAGGCTGAAATCGCGGAATATACAGCTCACAGCAAGCGATATGGAAAAACTTGAGGCTGCGGTGGAAAGGGCCAGACAAAAGGGAGCAAGGGAATCACTCATCCTTTTTGACAGGCTTGCTTTGGTGGTCAGCGTTAGGAACAACACGGTCATAACCGCTGTGGACGGCGAAAGCATGAAGGAGAACGTCTTCACCAACATCGACAGTGCGGTCATCGTCTAGGGCTGGACCTCCTGTGAGGAAGCCCTGCGGGCGCTGAACGACTGATGCGCCGCAATTATCAGACGACAGTCAAAGCAAAGGGGGGTCGTACGCAGATGATGAGGTCTATGTACGCTGGGGTGTCAGGTTTGCGCACTCACCAGCTGCGGATGGATGTTATAGGCAACAATATAGCAAATGTCAATACAGTGGGGTATAAAAAGAGCCGGGCTGTATTCAAGGACGCTTTTTACCAGGCTATTCGCGGGGGTTCCGCTCCTACCGGCGCCCGGGGGGGAACCAACCCGCAAGCTATCGGTCTGGGTGTACAGCTTTCCAGTGTTGATGTGATAGCAACTCCGGGAAGCGCCCAAACCACGGGCAAGAACACCGACCTTGCCATAGACGGCAACGGGTATTTCATTCTGGAAAGCGGTGGGGAACGCTACTACACCAGAGCCGGAGCCTTCGATTTTGACGTTCTCGGCAACTACGTGGCTTCAAACGGTTTGCGGGTAATGGGTTACATGCCGGCACAGGACAATAACGGGAATTGGCTGGTAGACCCGATAACCGGGAAACGGCAGATAGACATCACCCGGGGCATTGTGCCTATAGACATTTCTGCCCTGCAGAGTACCGAGCCCAAGGCTACCACTTTTATACGTTTCGGAGGGAATTTCGATTCGACCCTGAAACCGGAGTACGTTTGGGATGAAACCTCGAGCAGCTTCATAGCTAACCCGGACGGGTCTGAGTCCAAGATTACCTCCAAAGAGTTTTACGATACCTTGGGCAATAAACGGATTCAATACTTCAAATTCGAAAAAATCATGGAAAGGGACAATGTGGATATAGGAGGAGGGCAGCAGATAAACGGCAGTATATGGCGGGTTAGAGCCAGCAGCGACCCCGACTGCCCCAATCCCACAGCCAGCGATTCGAAGAGCGAGGACTATTACTTGTTCTTCGATGAAAAAGGCAAGCTCATTCGAGCTAAAAAAGAAAACGGAACAACCGGAGCCAACCCTTCGGACTGGCAGGAGCCGGATATGACGGCCATGACCTTTGCCGCCACTGATGATCCGAGCAAACAGAGCATTACTATACGTTACGTAAACAACGGGGTTCCTACTGAGCAGCCCATTACTCTTGATTTTTCCTACCTGACCCAGTATAATGCCACTTTCACCGGCTGGGCCGAGTACCAGGACGGATACACCAAAGGAGACTTGAGGAGTATAACCATAGACCAAAACGGGGTTATCCAAGGGATCTACTCCAACGGCGTAACTGACAACTTGGGGAGGGTGGCCTTGGCTGTTTTTCAGAACCCGGCAGGATTGGTGGCCAAAGGCGGCAACCTGTTTATGGCGTCTAACAACTCGGGGGATCCCAAGATCGGGGCACCTGGGGAAGAGGCTATGGGAGCCATTCTTCCCGGTTCACTGGAGATGTCTAATGTTGACCTTTCTGAGGAGTTCACGGACATGATCGTTACCCAACGGGGGTTTCAGGCTAATTCCCGGATAATAACTACTTCCGATGAGATGCTTCAAGAACTGGTGAACCTCAAACGTTAGTATCTGAGTGAGGGCCGGCGGGTTGCGCCCGCCGGCCATAAGTTACTTGCCGGCTCGCAGGGGAAGGGGGAAGGCAATGCTGACGCTGACCCGTTTGAACGGAGAAAAAATAATCTTAAATCCTGACATGATTGAATACCTGGAACAAACCCCGGATACCGTGGTCACTCTTACTACGGGGAAAAAACTGGTCGTTCGTGAACCTGTATCCAGAATTGCTGAAGAAATGGTACGATATAAAAGGAGAATATTCGCCAATCTCAAACTGTAAATCACTTTTTTCGATCAGGAGCAACGAGAATTTTATAACTGGGAGGGCTGGCAGGAAGTGGCCGAAGAGAAGAACAACAACGATGGCAGAGAAAAGGGAGCCAAGTCGCGACTGGATCTCCAGATAATAGCAGTGGGATTGGTTGTATTTTTGATGTGCATGGGAGGAGCTTACTTCATGATCCGCAGTCTCCTTGCTCCCTTGTTGCCCCAACAGGAAGAGAAGAGCTCATCGAGCAAGGAGGCCCTGCTCGTCGAGGCGGGAGAGTTTACGACCAATATTTACGACATAAACGGCACCCGCTACTTGAAAGCCGAGGTCTACCTGCAGGTTGCCGATAAGAAGGTTGAGAAGGAAATGGAATCCTTAATGCCTGTAGTGAAAGACGAGATACTCTCCATCCTTTCTTCGCAGACGATAGCCGACCTTGATGTCCGTAACCGGGACAACTTGCGCAGGACCATCAAGGAACGGTTGAACCGCAAACTGGGAGGAGAAAAAATCACCGGTGTCTATTTTACCAGCTTCATCGTGCAATGACTCGAAAACACGAACGCTGAAGCTATCTTATGTTAAGCGGAGGCGATTGAGTGAGCGACATTCTTTCTCAGGAGGAGATAGACGCTTTGCTCGCGGCTCTGAGCCGGGGCGAGGTCGATGCGGAATCGCTTCGGCAAGAGCAGGCCAAGAAGAAGATACGGCTGTACGACTTCCGGCGCCCTAACAAGTTTTCCAAGGACCAGCTCCATACCTTGCAGGTGATATTCGAGAATTACTCGCGCTCGGTGAGTACGTACCTATCAGCCCAACTGCGTGCTGCCGTGCAGATCGACGTGCTGTCGGTCGAGCAGCTGACGTACGACGAGTTTATGCGCTCTTTGCCCAACCCGACCATTATGTGCATATTTTCGCTGCCACCCCTCGAAGGAAGTGCGCTTATGGAGATAAACCCTAACCTGGGGTTTGCCATGCTGGATCGCATCCTCGGGGGGCCGGGGCTGCCGCCTGAGCGCATCCGGCCTCTGACGGAGATAGAAATGACCTTGATAGAAAGATTGGCACAGAGGATGCTCGGGTATCTGGAGGAGCCGTGGAGCGGCATCATAGAATTGCAGCCATTAATGGACCGGATAGAGTCCAACCCTCAGTTTACCCAGATTGTGTCTCCCGGTGAGATGGTAGTCATAATATCACTGGAATCCAAGATAGGAGATGTGCTCAGTCTCATCAACATCTGCATTCCGTTTCTCGTATTGGAGAGCGTAACCGGGAAACTGAATGTCAATTATTACTACTCTTCTACAGTTAAAGAACGGACACAGGATAATATTGTTGCTATAAGGAGCAGGATAGAGAACGCCGTTGTCCCGGTCAAAGTGGTGATCGGAGGGGCGGTCATAACGGTTAAGGAGTTGTTGGAACTTTCCGTAGGCGATGTAATTCCCTTGGAAAGACGGCTCAATGAGGATTTTGAAGTAATAATAGGGGAGAAGACCAAGTTCCGCGGTCAGCCCGGGGTCGTGGGGAACCGGCTGGCCCTGAAGATCACGGAAGTCGTGAGGGAGGTTGAAGACGATGCCTGACGGGATCCTGTCACAGGAAGAAATAGACGCTCTTTTGCGGGGAGAAACGGCTTTTCAAGAGCAGAGAAAGCCGGACGCCATGCTTACAGACATGGAAAAAGATGTACTGGGGGAGATAGGTAATATCTCCATGGGCACGGCGGCGACTACTCTTTCCACTTTGCTGCGTCGTAAGGTCAGCATAACCACGCCCCAGGTGAAGCTCACCAGTAAGGAACAGCTTCAGACCGACTATCCTCTTCCTTACCTGCTCATTGAAGTCGAGTACACCGAGGGGCTTTCCGGCAGCAATATCTTGGTGGTAAAAAAGGAGGATGCTTCTGTAATAGCCGATCTGATGATGGGAGGAGACGGCAGCAGGAGGGAACAGGAACTGGGAGAAATAGAGCTTAGTGCCGTTAGTGAGGCTATGAACCAAATGATGGGTTCGGCAACCACCAGCCTGTCCTCTATGTTTGACCGGCGTATAGAGATTGCTCCTCCCCGGCTCACCGTGGTGGACTTTGGCAAGGACAGCATCGAGACTACTTTGGGGCAAGAATACAGGGATATCGTACAGATACTGTTTAGGATGGAAATAGAAGGTTTGGTCGATAGCGAGATAATGCAGATTATGCCGTTAGAGGCCGCGAAGAAAATGGTAGCGGTGCTAATGGGCGGCGTGGCTGAAAGCGGCGATGTGGCAGTCATTACCCCTGCGCCTCCGCAAGAGCCTGTTGTTCAGCCGGGCGTTTCGGTTGCAGGCGATCTGAGAGAGGTTCAAATGAGCCCGCCCCCGCCCCCGATTTCCATGCCTTCAATGAGCGGCGCGGAGCAGCATTCCCGCGGCTTTGCCCTGGAAGCCGAGGGGATGGGGGAAACCAGGAAGGCGAAAGTTGCGGTCCAACCGGTTCAGTTCGGTCCCCTGATTCCGGAAACTCATTACGTCGAGACCCAGAACATAAGTTTGATATTGGATGTGCCTTTAAATGTTTCCGTGGAGCTGGGAAGGACACGCAAAACTATAAAGGAAATTCTGGACTTGGGGCCGGGATCCATAATCCAGCTCGAGAAACTGGCTGGCGAACCGGTTGACATATTGGTTAACGGAAAGCTTATTGCAAAAGGAGAGGTGGTAGTCATCGACGAGAATTACGGGGTTAGGGTGACTGCGATAATAAGTCCCATGGACAGGGTCAGCAAACTACAGTAAGTTTGGGGAGGTCGACTTAATGGCAAAAACAGTACTAGTGGTAGACGATGCAGCTTTCATGCGGATGATGATCAAAGATATCTTGACCAAGAATGGGTATACGGTGGTAGGAGAGGCAGAAAACGGGCTGGTGGCTGTGGAAAAGTACAAAGAACTGAAACCGGATCTCGTAACCATGGATATTACGATGCCGGAGATGGACGGGATTACTGCAGTCAGGGAGATAAAAAAGATGGACCCGGGAGCGAAGATAATAATGTGCAGCGCTATGGGACAGCAGGCGATGGTTATAGATGCTATTCAGGCCGGAGCCCGGGATTTCATCGTTAAGCCGTTTCAACCCGAAAGGGTAGTCGAAGCTGTCACCAAGGCCCTAGGTTGAACGGGAAGTGGTGTGGTTGCGGCGTTTTGGCAAGTGGCATCGCTGGGTGTTTGTCTTCATAGTGTTGTTAATCATAATCGGTTGCTCTATCCCGAAAGGAGCGGCAAACGCTTCGGATGATATTGAAAAGAAGAAGCTGGATATCAAATACGAGGAACCGGCTGCGGTACCAGGAACCGAGATAGCCGGGTCTCTTGTGCGTCTGGTTTTCAGCTTGATTTTTATAGCAGGCACGGCTTGGGCGGTGCTCCGAGTCATCGGCAAACGGGTCAATACCCGCATGCAAGGCGAGTGGATACGGGTGATCGATGAACTGGTCCTCGGTCCCAACAAGGGTATCCTCCTGTGCGAAGTGGGAGGGAAAATAGTGGCCGTGGGGATTACGGATCATCAAGTATCGACTCTTTTCGAGGTCACCGATGAAGCCTTGATTGAAGAAATGATGAGAAAAGCAGAAGAACAGAGCGCGATTCAGTCTCTGAGGCCGATGAGCCAGATTTGGGAACAGGCTCGTAAAGCGCTCGCGCCCAACAGGGAAGCGACAAAAAGCGGAGCAAACCGGTACTTTCACACCATGATGCAAGAAGAGCTGCGCAACATTCAAAGACTGCGACTGAGCCGGGAAAATAATGAAGATACCTCCAAGCGAGGTGACCGCAGTGAGTAAGAGAGGGCAAAGGCTGGCTTTTATGCTCGCGGTAGCGATTCTCGTTATCACAGCGGTTGCCGGTTTGAACGGCGAGGCTCAAGCTCAGCAGTTTCAGATACCCCAGGTCAGCGTGAACATCGGCGGCGATTCGCAGGGACAAGCGGGTCTTTCCCAGGCTCTCCAGTTGATAGTTTTGCTCACCGTTTTGTCTTTGGCCCCGGCGATACTGATATTGCTTACGTCATTTACCAGGATCGTAGTGGTACTTTCCTTTGTAAGAAGTGCTCTGGCCACTCAGCAGATGCCGCCTAATCAGATACTGGTAGGATTGGCTCTGTTTTTGACTTTCTTTGTAATGGCCCCGACCTGGCGGGAAGTAAATGAAAATGCACTGCAGCCGTATTTTAAGGGGGAAATAAATGAGGAGCAGGCCTTTTCTCGGGGCATGGCGCCTTTGAGGACATTTATGTTCAAGCAAACCAGGGAAAAAGACCTCGCGTTGTTTGTGAAGCTGGCAAAGTTAGAGCGTCCGCGTACCTACAGGGACATCCCTAATTATGTGCTTATCCCTGCGTTTGTTATCAGTGAATTAAAAACCGCGTTTCAGATAGGTTTTATAATATTCGTCCCTTTTCTGGTCATCGATATGGTGGTTTCCAGTGCCCTGATGTCAATGGGTATGCTGATGCTTCCCCCTATGATGATATCGCTTCCCTTTAAAATACTGCTGTTCGTCCTGGTCGATGGGTGGAACCTCATTGTCTACTCGCTTATCAGCAGTTTCAGGTAGGGAGGGCTTTGTGTAAGTGTATCAGGATCTGGTATTAGGGATAGCCAAAGAAGCTGTATATGCTGCCTTGCTGCTGGCGGCTCCTGTTCTGCTGGGGAGCCTGCTGATAGGATTGGTGATAAGCATTTTGCAGGCAACCACCCAGATCCAGGAACAGACCCTTACCTTTGTTCCAAAAATAATAGTCGTCTTGGTGGTCATCATAGTTTTTGGCCCCTGGATGATAAACGTTCTGGTTACCTTCGCTAATAATCTATTTGTTAATATCCCTCATCTAATCGATCTGCGCTGACGGAGGAGAGGTGTGAAGACTGGTACCTTTGGAAATTGACAAATTCCTTCTCGTCTTTGCCCGCTTTTCCGGCTTGTTTTTGTCGGCACCTGTTTATTCGAGCCGCCAGATACCGGTTCAGCTCAAACTTTTTTTGGCGCTGATATTAGCCGCGACATTAGCCTATGTGAGGCCGGTAGCGACTGCGGTTTCGCTTGACAGTACGGGCATTTTCTTGCTCGCCTTGGCAGCAGAACTGTTCACGGGGTACGCCCTGGGCCTAGTTGGGTATGTTGTCTTTGCCGCCATACAACTCGCGGGACAGCTTGTGGACATGCAGATGGGATTCGGGATAGTTAATGTTTTGGACCCTCAATCCGGGATGCAGGTTCCGTTGGTAGGGAGCTTCTATTATCTGTTAGCACTATTGGTTTTTTTGGGGATTGACGGTCATCACCAGCTGTTGTCCGCCGTTTATCAAAGTTACGACGTGATTCCCATTTTAGGGGGCAGTTTTGAACCGCGATTCACTGCGTTTCTGCTGAAGCTGGGTGGGTACATGTTCGTTGCCGGAGTGAAGATAGCTGCTCCTGTTGTTGCTGCTCTGCTTGTTGCTGACGCGGCTCTCGGATTTATGGCCCGAACCGTACCCCAGATGAACATTTTCCTGGTAGGTATGCCCCTTAAGATACTGTTGGGGATTTTTATGCTTCTTCTGACTTTGCCGGTTTATATTTGGCTCATGCAGACCGTTTTCGACCAATTATTTGATTACCTGGACCAAGCCCTGTATTTTTTGGCGGGGTGACATTGAGTGGAAACATCGGCTTATCTACGGCAGATAGACCTGCAGCTCTTTGCTGAAGGAGGAGAAAAGACGGAAAAAGCTACACCGCGGCGGCGCCAGGAAAGCCGGAGAAAAGGCCAGGTTTTTCGGAGCGCTGACCTGAGCTCTGCGGTGGTGCTGTTGGTGGGGTTTGCCGTGTTGCATTTTACCACGCCGTACATGCTGGCGGGCATACAGGAGTTTTTTGCAAGGTACCTGTCCGGCTCGTCGTCAGTAGAGGTTACGCCCGCCGAGTTTCAGCACATGCTGATGGATGCCGTTTGGTTATCGGTCAAGGTATCTTTGCCTCTTATAGGGGCTGTAGCCATAGCCGGCTTATTGATAAATCTCCTACAGGTAGGGTTTGTTTTTTCTGGAGATCCCTTGATGATAAAGCCGGAACGACTGAACCCCGTGGAGGGGTTTAAGAGAATATTCTCGGTCCGGGCTTTGGTGGAGTTTCTAAAATCAGTGGCCAAGGTTGGGTTAACCGGCTGGGTGGTGTTTTCAGTTGTAAAGAAAAACTTCAGCTTGTTTCCCCGTTTTGCCGACATGGAACCGGTCGGCATGGCAATGGTGTTGAATGACATTGTTTTCGAAATGGCCATGAAGATAGGAGCTGTCTTGCTGGCAGTCGGGTTTTTGGATTATCTGTACCAGTGGTGGGAACACGAGAAATCTCTGCGTATGAGTAAGCATGAACTCAAGCAGGAGTACAAGCAGACTGAGGGTGATCCCCAGATACGGAGCAGACAGAGGCAGAGACAGAGAGAAATGGCCATGCGCCGCATGATGGCAGAGGTTCCGAGGGCTGATGTGGTTATTACCAACCCTACCCACTTCGCGGTTGCCTTAAAATATGAAGCCCAAAGGATGAATGCCCCGGTGGTTACGGCAAAGGGCCAGGATTTTGTCGCCGTGCGCATCAAGGAACTGGCGGTTATGCATGGGGTCGCCCTGGTAGAAAACCCGTTTTTAGCGAGGTCCATATACTATTCAACTGAGATAGGAGAAGAAATACCAGAAAACCTTTATCAAGCCGTGGCCGAGGTGCTGGCTTTTGTGTACCGCCAGAAGCGAAATCTCGGTTGAATATTGCTTGCCATAGGGGGTGTCAGCGTTGATTTCGTGATGGCCCGGATGGTTAAGCAGGGATGCCCGGGTGTTTGTGATATTCTATCGGTAGTATTGAGTTGTTTTCTGACGGTCAGCACTTGCAGATCTGCATAGCCTTGAGCAGTTGGGGAAATGGCTCCGGGGGAGGGTAGGAACTTTTGTTTGGCAGATTGCTTAACAACAGCGACATACTTATATCGATAGGCCTCATCGTCATCGTAATGATGATGATAATCCCCCTGCCGTACTACCTCTTGGACATCTTTCTTACCTTCAATATCGCTTTTTCTTTGATTATTCTGATGGTGAGCATGTTTACCTTAAGACCGTTAGATTTTTCTGCATTTCCTTCTGTTCTATTGATAATGACCCTGTTCCGGCTTTCCCTCAACGTTTCCTCGACCCGTCTCATTCTCCTTGATGCTTTTGCCGGAAACGTCATTCAAAGGTTTGGAGATTTCGTGGTCCGCGGTGACATGGTAGTCGGGCTCGTTATATTCTTGATACTGGTTGTCATTCAGTTCATCGTTATTACCAGGGGTGCGGAAAGAGTCTCCGAGGTGGCGGCCCGATTTACCTTGGACGCTATGCCCGGGAAACAGATGGCTATAGACGCCGATTTAAACGCAGGGCTGATAAGCGAGAACGAGGCGAGGGAACGCAGGAAGGAGATCCAGAGGGAAGCCGACTTTTATGGAGCCATGGACGGTGCCAGCAAGTTCGTAAAAGGGGACGCCATTGCCGCTATAGTCATTCTGCTCATAAACATAGTAGGCGGATTGATTATCGGCATGGTCAGGATGGGCATGGCCGTCGACCAGGCTGCCAGGACCTACACCATCTTGACGGTAGGCGACGGGCTGGTGACACAGATACCAGCTTTGCTGTTGTCGACTGCTACAGGCATCATTGTAACCAGGAGCGCGTCAGCCGCCAACCTGGGGGAGGAATTGACCAAGCAGCTTTTGGCGCACTACAAAGCCTTGGGAATCGCAGCCGGGGTTCTGGTTGTCCTTGGTTTTCTGGGGCTTCCGAAGGTACCGATGTTCTTTATGGCTGCCGTTTTCGGAGCACTTTTCTACACTCTGCGCAGAAGCGCTGCAGCACGCGTGGAGCCGGAAGTGCCTGCTGAAGTCGAGGAAGCGGCCCGGATAAGGAAGCCGGAAAACGTGGTGGAGCTGCTCCAGGTGGAAAAAATGGAGATGGAGCTGGGATACGCACTGATTCCCTTGGTGGACGCCGATCAAGGAGGAGATATTCTCGACCGTATCGTCATGATCCGCAGGCAGTGCGCAACGGAACTAGGTTTCATAGTACCTCCCATCCGCATCCGTGACAACATGCAGTTAAAACCGAACGCCTACTCTATCAAAATTAAGGGAATGGAGATTGCCAAGGGAGAACTGATGTTGGACAGTTATCTGGCTTTGGGTCCGGGGATAGAAGAGGACCGGGAGCTTAGGGGCGTACTGACGACCGAGCCGGCGTTTCGCCTTCCGGCTAAGTGGATAGACGCGTCTGAGCGGGAAAAAGCAGAGTTGATGGGGTTTACCGTCGTGGATCCGCCGTCGGTCCTGGCTACGCACTTAACCCAGATTATCAAGGAATACGCGCATGAGCTCCTGGGACGCCAGGAGGTTCAGAACATTCTCAACTACATTAAGGAACAGAACCCGGCAGTAGTAAACGAGCTCATACCGGATCTCTTGTCTTTAGGCGAAGTATTGAAAGTGCTCAAAAACCTGCTTCGTGAGCAGGTTTCGATACGTGACATGGTTTCCATCCTCGAAGCCTTGGCCGATTACTCAAGGGTGACCAGAGACCCGGACGTGTTGACCGAGTACGTACGGCAGGCCCTACGCCGCTATATAACCAGGCAGTACTCCGATGATAGCGGGAAACTGGTTGTGCTGACAATGGATCCCGGGCTGGAAGAACGGCTCAGGGAGTCGGTCCAGCAAAGCGAGTTTGGGTCTTACCTTGCTCTGGATCCGAACACAGCCCAGAGGCTGGTTAATGAGATACAGAAGCATTGCGACCAGTTTACAAGGAAGGGAAACGTGCCTGTGCTTGTCGTAGCACCCATACTACGGATTTATTTTAAGCGCTTCATTGAAAGGTTTGTTCCTAATTTAGTGCTGTTATCGTACAATGAAATCGAACCTGGAATCGAGCTGGAAGTTGCAGGGATGGTGTCGGTATGAAGATCCGGAGATATGTCGCCGACAACGTGCAGGACGCTGTAAGACAAGCCCGGATGGAGTTGGGCAAAGATGCTTTGATTATACATACGCGCAAAATTAAACAGGGTGGAATTTTTGGGCTTTTCGCGCGGCACCGGGTGGAGATCACGGTCGCCGTCGACGAAGAGTCTCCGTCTGCAGTAACGGAGGGAAGAGCCAAGGAGCATTCCGAGCCAGCAGTTTCTTCAACTCTTGACAACGCCCCGTTAACCAGCAACAGCATCGTGGTCAGAAATGACGAGGTACTAGACGAATTGAGAGAAATGAAACAAATGGTCGCAGATCTCAATCAAAAGCTGGAGGAAAAAGACCGGCTGAAGGGGATGCCGCGTGCGTTGCAGTCGCTTTACAAGGGACTGGTTAATAACCAGGTCAGCGAGAAATTGGCGTCGCGAGTTATTCAGTCGGTTAAACAGAAACTTGACAACGAAGGAGTTGGGCGGGAGGGCGATGAGGTCAGAGTGTGTTTGGAGGTCCTGTCTTCGATGTTTAAGAAACCCAGACCTGTCGAGTTTAATCGAAGCGGGCCGAGGGTAGTGGCGATGATAGGTCCCACCGGTGTGGGGAAAACCACGACTATAGCCAAGTTGGCTGCTAATTTTGCCCTGTTGGAAAAAAAGAGGGTGGGCTTAGTCACTATTGACACTTACCGCATAGCTGCTGTAGAGCAGCTGAAGACCTACGCGGAGATTATCGGTGTTCCTTTAGAAGTGGTTTTCCATCCCGACGGATTGGAAACGGCTTTAAGCAAGCACAGGGACAAGGATGTTGTTTTTATCGATACTGCAGGAAGAAGTCCCAGAAACGAGCCTCACATAAATGAACTGGCCGAGTTCCTCAAAGCGGCTCAACCAGATGAGATACTTTTGGTTTTGAGTACAAACACCCCTACGTTGGATCTCCTTGACATTTACCAGAGATTCAATGTGGTCCGGATAGACAAGCTGGTGTTTACCAAGGTGGACGAATGCGAACGGTACGGTCAGATATTGGATGTAGTCCACAAAACCAAGACCGGGCTTGCCTATATTACGAACGGCCAAAACGTGCCCGATGACATCATGGTTCCAGACCCGAGCTATTTGGCCAAGATGGTACTAGGAGAGGTATCGGTTCGATGAAGGATCAGGCGGAAAGACTCAGGCTCATGGCCAAGAGCCTCAAGAACAAGATAGAAAGCGATTTGCGTACTATGAAACACACCCGGGTCGTTGTGGTAACCAGCGGTAAGGGTGGAGTAGGCAAGACCAACGTGGCTTTGAACCTGGCTTTAGCCCTGGCGGAATCAGGATTAAAAATAATACTTCTCGATGCGGATATGGGTTTGGCCAATGTGGATATTATTCTAGGCTTAGCCCCTAAGTATAATTTTTACCACGTGATCCGCGGGGAAAAAAACATAAAGGATGTGATCATATCTGCACCGTTCGGATTAGACATAATTCCCGGAGGGTCAGGTATAGAGGAGCTTGCCAATCTGTCCGAGGACGCTCTGCAAGCCGTGGTCAGGGATCTCGGGAGACTGGACGGTCAATACGACATGATGATTATCGATACCGGGGCAGGGATATCTAATACGGTTCTGTGCTATGTGGCCGCGGCCGATGACATCCTGGTTGTTACTACACCAGAACCGACTTCGCTTACGGACGCCTATGGCATCATCAAAGCCGCCGCTAATCGGCAGGCTCGGGGAGCAGTTTACATAGTCGTAAACCGGGTAGGTACCGAAACCGAGGGGATTCTGGTTGCTCAAAAGCTGATAAGCGTCGGCGAGAGGTTCTTGGGAGTGGAGATGACGTTGTTGGGATGCTTGGTAGAGGATCGGGCGGTAGAGGCCGCAGTCAAGAACCAGGAGCCTTTTTTGGTATCTCATCCCCACAGCCCGGTGAGCCGCAATGTGAGAGAGATTGCCCGCAGACTGTGTGCGAGAGGCACGGGGGAAAACGCTCAGGTGAAGCCATCCGGGCTCCGAAGTTTCTTTCGCAACTTGACAGCATTTTTCAGGTGACGACGAGGGGGCAGGGAATTGGACTCCAGAGACCTGAAGGTAAATCAACGAGTAGAAATAGAGGTAGACATGACAGCCTATCGGGGGGTTTATCCCAGCCGGGTCGAGGAGGTAGATGAAAAAGGGGTTTATCTCGCAGTCCCTATAAAACATGGAGCGCTCATCCCTTTGCGAGTGGGGGAACCGGTAAAGATATACTTTTTAAAAGATCAGCAGGTTTACTGCCTGAGATCCGAGATAGTCGGTCGCAAGATAAGCCCGGTTCCTCAGATACTGGTAGCTCATTCCCGGAATATAGTTAGAGTCCAGCGCAGGAATTGGGTCAGGTTGGAAATAAGCCTGCCGGTCATCCTCTATTACAGGGATGGTAGGCAGGAAAGGGTGGAGAGGGGAAGAACCCTAAACATCAGCGGCGGTGGGGTCTTGTTTGTGACCAGAGCCGATTGGCTTAGAGTAGGGGATTCTATATGTGTCCGCATCGAACTGCCGGAAAGGGAACCGTTCATAAGTCCGGCTGTTGTGCGAAGGGTCGAACTGCCCGAAGCCGGAACAAAAGGATACCGTATAGCCTGCGAATTCGTGGATATTAGAGAAAGTCAACGGGATGTTCTAGTAAAATTCATTTTTGCAGTGCAGAGGGAGCGGCTGAAGAAAGGCCTGTACTAGGCAAGAGGAGGAGCATTTTTAAGTGAAAAAGATTAGGGTGCTGGTGGTTGACGATTCCGCTTTCATGCGCAAGGTCATCAGCGATATCATTAACAGCCAGGGTGACATGCAGGTAGTAGACGTTGCCCGCAATGGAGAAGAGGCGTTGAAGAAGGTCAGGGAATTAAAACCTGATGTCGTGACCCTCGATGTCGAGATGCCGGTGATGGACGGGATTACGGCTCTGAAAGCGATAATGCAGACCGCTCCCCTTCCCGTTGTCATGCTGAGCAGCCTCACGCAAAGCGGGGCTGAACTGACCATGAAAGCTCTGCATTATGGGGCTGTAGATTTCGTGCCCAAGCCTTCGGGAACTATTTCGTTGGACATCGCTAAAGTCGGCGAGGATATCGTACGCAAGATTAGGATCGCGGCTTTGGCCGGTTCCCAGGTGCGGAGGATGCATTTCGGGGCTGCCGCTCCTGTGAGTCTTGTCAAGCCGAGAGTTCAGGAAAGCATTGTTCCCAGGATAGAAAGCCGTCGGCTTGAGAAACTGGTGGTAATCGGGACGTCGACAGGCGGACCGAAGGCCCTGCACGATGTCATTCCCAGACTTCCCGGCGATATGAATGCCGGTGTCCTGATAGTTCAGCACATGCCTCCCGGTTTTACTGCTTCTTTGGCCCAGAGATTGGATGGCATATCGCATCTTAAGGTCAAAGAGGCTGAGCACGGGGAAGACGTGGTTCCGGGAACGGTTTATATAGCACCTGGAGACCGTCATCTGCTGGTTGAAGCGAAACAAGAATCCGGGCTGAGGCGTTTGGTGACAAATCTTACCCTTGATCCCCCGGTGGGCGGGCACCGGCCTTCGGTAGATGTCATGTTCGAGTCTGTAGCGGCACATTTCTGGGGTAAAATAGTGGCCGTAATCATGACCGGCATGGGACACGACGGTGCCAAGGGGATAGTTCATCTGAAAAAGAAAGGAGCCACGATTATAGCCGAAGATTCTTCCACTTGCATTGTTTTTGGCATGCCCAAGGCGGCAATCGAGACGGGTGTGGTCGACAAAGTCGTTCCCTTGCCCGAGATAGCTAATGAAATCCAAAGAATGTTGTAGTTCGGAGGTGGTGGTCTCGTGAACATGGATATGTCCCAGTACCTGGATCTCTTCTTGGATGAAAGCAGGGAACATCTGGACAACATGAATCAGAAACTGCTGGAATTAGAGAAGGATCCTGGAAACCTGAGCATCCTGAACGACATCTTCCGTTCAGCCCATACCCTCAAGGGGATGTCGTCCACGATGGGATTCGAGGAGATGGCGGATCTTACTCATCATATGGAGAACATACTGGATGACTTAAAAGAAGGTGAGCTGAAAGCCGACACTTTTACCGTTGATGTGTTGTTCAAGTGCTTGGACAGGCTGCAGGCCATGTTGGACAACATCCGCGGAGGCGGGCTGGGAAGCATCGACAGCTCGGATCTTATAGACCTGCTCGGCGCAATAAGGAACGGGTCTGTAGAAAACCGGTACGACTACCGCATGCCGAATGAGAAAGAAGAGGTATCCTTTGGCGCGCTCGCGTCCGACGAGGCGGAACCCCAGATGACGGAGGCGCTGCCACTTCCCGATATGAACGAGTATGAGCTGGCGGTGGCTAGGGAAGCTCTCGCACGAAACCTTAACGTCTATCATATCAAAGTATTAGTCGATCCCGGCTGTCTTATGAAGCAGGTTCGAGCGTTTATGGTCTTCAAAGCCCTGGAAGAGGACGGAGATATAATAAAATCGGATCCGCCGGCTCAGGAATTGGATGAAGGCAGGTATCAAGAAGGGTTCGAAGTCGTTTTGGTGACCAAGGCTGAGGAAGAAGCCATCAGGGCAAAGCTGGATCAGATATCAGAGATCCGTGTTGCCGGCATACGTAAAGTGGATGCTTCAGTCTGGGTTGACGACTCATTGTCGGCAACTGATTTGCCATCAGAAAAAGAAGCGGCTGCTGTCTGTGAAAGACCGGAGCAAATGTCCAAGGAAGCGGAGACTCGCAACTTATCGGGCCCGGTGCAAGAGAAGGCGCAAAGGATAAGGCAGACGATAAGAGTGGATATTCAGCGGCTGGACAGCTTGATGAACCTGGTAGGAGAACTCGTTATAAACAAGGGGCGGTTGGAGCAGATCGGCCAATCGCAAAAGATTGCTGAACTGAACGAAACTATAGAGCAGATTGACCGCATTACAACCGATCTCCAAAACGAAGTCATGAAAGTAAGAATGGTCCCCATTAAGCAGGTATTTAACCGTTTCCCCCGCATGGTTAGGGATCTGGCTCACGAGCTGGGGAAAGAGGTTAATTTTGTTTTAGAAGGGGAAGAGACTGAGCTGGACAGGACGGTAATCGATGAAATCGGTGACCCTCTTATGCATCTTTTACGCAATGCCATCGATCACGGATTGGAAAGCCCGGAAGAACGGGCCAAGATAGGTAAGCCCAGGGCAGGGTTTGTAAAACTCTCAGCGAGGCATGAAGGAAACAACGTCTTTATAGAGGTCATGGATGACGGCAGAGGGATAAACGTTCAAGAGATAAAAGACAAGGCTGTGGAAAAGGGGTTAATCACGCCAAAGGAATCTGAACAGATGGATGCGGAGGCTGCCATTTCTCTGTTGTTCAGGCCGGGTTTCAGCACGGCTGAAAACATTACCGACGTATCTGGGCGAGGCGTGGGCCTCGACGTAGTTAAAAACAAGATAGAATCTCTGAACGGCGATATTGCCGTGGAATCGCTAGCAGGCAAAGGGACTCTGTTTCGCATAAGACTGCCTTTGACTTTGGCGATTATCCAGGCATTATTGGTGCGCGTGGGTAATGAGATATACGCGATTCCTCTGGGATCGGTCGATGAGACCACCATGTTGAGTCGAGAAGACATCAAACTGGTGCAAAACCAAGAGGTGGTCTTGCTGCGAGGCAGCGTTTTACCGCTGGCGCGTCTTGATGATTTGCTGCAAGTGCCTAAGGAGCAACAAACGGAGGATTCGGTTTACGTCGTGGTGGTTAGGAAAGGAGACAAGCGTACGGGATTGGTCTGCGACACCCTCATAGGCCAGCAGGACATAGTCATCAAGTCTCTGGGAAAGCTTTTGAGCGGTATAGGCGGGCTTGCCGGAGCAACCATCTTGGGAGATGGACAAGTGGCTTTAATACTGGACATCGGGACACTTTTCTAGGCGAGGTGATGAGGCGAAATGGAAGTCTTAGCTAAAAGTCAGTCGACGAGCGGCAATGAAGAGATCCAGGTCGTTATATTCAAACTGGGGAAAGAAGAGTATGCCGTCGATATCTTGTCGGTTCAGGAGATAAATAAACTGCTCAGGGTTACCAGGGTTCCCAAGGCTCCTTACTGCGTGGAAGGGGTCATCAACCTGAGAGGCAATGTTATCCCCATCATAAACCTGCACAAGCGTTTTGGATTAGGAGAGCTACAGAAGACCGAGGAGACGAGGATAATAGTCTTCGAGCACCAAGAAATAAAGGCCGGTATTATTGTAGACGAGGTTACGGAGGTATCCAGAATCAGACTTGCTGATATCGAGCAGGCGTCGCGGATTTACGGGGGAGTTGATTCGGATTTTATTAGTGGAGTCGGGAAGATGGAAGATAGACTGATTATCCTCCTAAACCTGGCAAAACTGCTGGAAATCTAGGTAATCGAACAATGGAGAACTGGACGAAGACTTCCCAATTCATCGGAAGAGGTGAGATGCTTGATTGAGGATTTTGGCCAGCTTTCTGGGTTGCAGTTGGACGCACTGAGGGAAGTTGGAAATATCGGAGCAGGGAATGCGGCTACGGCTTTGGCCCAGATGATAAATGCCAGGATAGAAATGACGGTACCGCGAGTGACTATTTTGCCGCTGGGAGACGTACCGGATCTGACAGGCGGGGCTGACCGCTTCGTAGTCGGGGTTTATTTGGGTGTTACCGGTTCGGCAAGGGCCAGCATTTTGTTCGTATTGCCTGTAGAAAATGCCCTTCGCTTGGTAGACATGCTCATGGCAAGGAATCCGGGCGAGACCACATCTTTCGATGAGATAGAAGTCTCAGCTTTGCAAGAAGTAGGCAACATCATAGCATCCACCTACCTCAACGCCCTGGCTATGTTTACAGGGCTTACTTTCATGCCATCGGTTCCTGCGCTCGGTATGGATATGGCGGGAGCTATACTGAACGCCGTTTTAGCTCAGTTCGGTGCAGTGGGGGATTACGTGCTCTTGCTGGAGACCGAATTCAGGAAAGAAGGGGAAGACGTGGTCGGACACTTTTTCGTGTTGCCTGAGCCCGGAGCCTTGGAACTAATACTTTCGGCACTTGGGGTGAGCGGATAATGTCTCAGATTATTCAGGTAGGTATGGCTGATCTTAAAGTAGCGAAGGCTCCGAACAAACTCATGAGTGCCGGTTTAGGCTCTTGTGTGGGCATCTGTTTGTATGACAAAACTTTGAGGCTAGGGGGACTTGCTCACGTGATGTTGCCGTCGAGCTCTCAAGCCAAAAGCATTGAAAACCGGGCTAAGTTCGCCGATACCGCTGTGGATTGGCTTATAGAGGAGATGGAGAAACAAGGGGGGAACCGGGCCCGGCTTACCGCCAAGATCGCGGGGGGAGCCCAGATGTTTCGGTTCGCCGGAGAGAGCGACATCATGAAGATAGGAGAGCGTAACGTACAAGCGGTCGAAGAGAATTTGAGAAGATGCAATATAAAGTTGGTGGCAAAAGATACCGGCGGCAATTTTGGCCGCACGATAGTTTTCGATACCGAAACCGGGGATTTGCTGGTCAAGACGATAGGGCACGGGGAGAGAATCATATAGATGGCCGCCAAAGACCTTGAGGAGCTGTGGTCCCGGTTTAAAGACGAGGGCGACCTTGAAGCCAGGGATGAGCTTATCATACATTATGCTGGTCTCGTGAAATATGTAGCCGGCAGGTTGTTACCTAACCTGTCGGGCAACCAGGTTGAATTTGACGAGTTGATGTCCTATGGCATAGAGGGGCTCATCGATGCCGTCCACCGCTTCGATCCCAAGCGTAAGGTAAAATTTGAAACATACGCCTTGCCCCGAATAAAAGGCGCGATTATAGACGGTCTCAGGGCCATGGACTGGGTGCCTGTTTCACTCCGCCACAAGGCCAAGAAGCTGGAAAAGACCTATAGTTCTTTGGAAAACCGGCTGGGAAGAGCGGCTACCGACGAGGAGATGGCGGATGAACTTGGGATTACGGTAGCAGAATTTCAGAATTTATTGAAGGAAGTCAGTATAGCGACGATAATATACTTAGAAGATGTGATACCCGGGGACGAGGGAGACCAACACACACGCATAGGGGAAATGGTTAAGGACGAGCAGGCGGAGGACGTACTAGAAAGCCTTGCCTTCGAAGAGACCAAGAGACTTTTGGCGGAAGCGATTTCATTACTGCCAGATAGAGAAAAGATGGTAGTTACCTTGTATTATTACGAGGGTCTTACTCTGAAAGAAATAGGACAGGTGTTGGGGCTCTCTGAATCCCGGATTTCACAATTGCACGCTAAAGCGATTTTTAGGTTGAGGGGGCGTCTGGGGAAGAAGAAGAACGAGGTTCTGTAACGATGCCCTTGCGCAA
>CAYONS010000002.1:0-70366 GCA_964405385.1 uncultured Syntrophothermus sp. | reverse complement strand
ACGAAGAAACAGGTTGACGAGATCGCACGATTGGCCAAGGAACAACAGATTTCCCGCAGTGCTTTGGTAAGGATGATAATTCGAGAATACCTTAAGGGGAAAGAGGGCAAGAAGGCAAAAGAGTGACATGAGATCAAAAGCAATGAGAACAACTAATCCCGTTGCTATCAGATGCCTGTTAGAGCAAGTCGCCTCATATTTCTCCATTCGATGGGCATACCGGCATACTCTTGGGTGGGCTATACCACGGCAAAGCAACAGGTTCAGCCTTTCTCAACTACTTTATGAGATTTCCTAGGAAGAATGCTTTCCAACCCGTACTCTTTTATCTTCCGGTAAAGAGTAGAGCGGCTTACTTTGAGCATCTTTGCGGCGGCAGAGACACGGTAACCGGCTTTGATCAAAGCGCAGACCATCATGCTTTTTTCTTGATCGGGGGCAGGCTGTTTCTCAAAGTCTAACTCGGAGAACGAAATACGGTCCGACTCCTCACGTCTGTAAATACCAGTCGCGTCCGAAAGCGAACCAATTTCCGCCGGGAGGTCCTCGGGCTTGATGCGACCGTCGTCGGACATGTTAATCGCATACAAAATGCAATTCTGCAACTCGCGCACGTTTCCCGGCCAGGAATATTGCAACAGAAGAGCTTTGGTTTCGTCGGTCAGCACCGGGGTAGATAGATGCTGTTTGCGGCAAATATCAGCTATGAATTTCTCTGCCAACAGAAGGATATCGCACTTTCTTTCGCGCAAGGGTGGTATGTATATCTTAAATGTCGCCAGACGGTAATAAAGATCCTGACGAAATGTCCCTCTTCTTACCATTTCCAGCAAATCGTGGTTCGAAGCCGCTATCAGTCGAAAGTCCACAGGAATATAACGGGTTCCGCCCACGCGCATGATTCTTTTTTCCTCTAAGACCCGTAGCAATACGGCTTGGACCTCCAGAGGCAGGTCTCCTATTTCGTCGAGAAAAAGAGTCCCGCCGTTCGCAGCCTCGATTTTCCCTATCCTACCGCGGCGCTCCGCACCCGTGAAAGCCCCTCCTTCGTAGCCGAACAGTTCGCTTTCAATTAGGGTGCGCGGCAGGGCAGCACAGTTTATGGCTACAAAAGGACCGTAAGGGCGGCTCTCGTTGTGGATAGCCTGCGCCAATATTTCCTTCCCCACACCCGTTTCTCCCTGGATGAGAATACTCGCATCCGACCCGCAAATTTTCTTGGCAAAAGATAGTACTTTGACTAGCTGCGGGGACTCCCCCACAATATCAGCGAAGGTTAATCCGGCAACCCCCGTCGCTTTGGATTCCAAACGGTGTTTGACACGTGGTGCTGTCTTCCCAAGTACTAAGACCAGACCGTATATATTGCCCCGGTCGTCGATGACGGGTCGGGCAGATTTCAACTCCAGCTTCAGGGTTTCGGTTTCGATTGTCACGTCCTGCATGGAATTTCCTGCTAATACATCATTCATGAAAGACAAACGGCCGAGAAGAGACTCAACGGGTACCCCGGTGACGCTGGACACACCGCTAAAATGCCGTCTGGCAGTATTGTTCGCAGCAGTTATGAAACCGCGTTTGTTGACAACTAAGACGATGTCGGCATCGGATAGGGAATCTGTTTCTGCTAAGTACCCGCGTAATATCAATTGGAACCGGTTCTGGATAGCCCAGGCCATGGAGGTCACCAGGCCCAAAGAATGCGAGTTTTGATGGTGGACGTGGGGACTGACAATGGAAAGAGTAGCTGCAATGTTACCGTTCAAATCGAAAATAGGGGCGGAAGAGCAGGAGAACCGTTCGTAGCTTTCGCAGTAGTGTTCTGAACTGGCCAGCTGGTAGGGGACTCCTTTGATGAGGGTCATCACGTGGGCGCAGGTTCCTACGGTATCTTCTGACCATCTGACTCCAGGAACTAACTCGAACTCCTGTGTAGCCTTCTTGAAAAACTTGTGCTCCCCTGTTGCTACTCGGAGCATAACCCCGTTTTCGTCGGAAAGGAGTATCATACTGGGGTTGTTGTACATCATGTTTTCTAATTCTTTAATATATGGGTCGGCAGCGACCAAAAGCAATTCTTTCTTCTCAAGAAGCTGACGCAAGCCAGCGTCATCCAGGATTGGGGCAAAACCAAAATTATAGAGAGCAAGGCCGTAATTTTTGGATCTCATCCAGGATTCAAGGAGTTCGGCGCGGACCAAATCTGTGGTCGAATCAGGACTCTTGTGGTTAAGAATGTCTATCTTGTATTCCCGAATTGTTTTGATCAAAGCTTTAGTTTTACTATTAAGATCTCTTTTGTCGGTACTTTCTAGTTTTGTTATTATAGGACTAAATATCTGACTAGACCCCATCGTGCTACCACTCCCCTCGTTCAGCCCATCGATTGCCTCCACCATGTAACTGCCAATCCCGAGCCTCTGGTATTCGCCAGAAAGCACCGTTTTCGTTCGCTCAAAAGCGAACCGACTCTTGTTCACACCGAAATGCCAATCGCAGTTGAATCGCGTCTTCCCTGAGCATTGGTCATTATCGTCCCAAGGATAGGTGTTAATCGCTGAGCACAGGCATTTACTGGAGCAGTGGTATGCCCGCGTCCTTTTCTGACCGGGACCGTTGTTTCCGGTCTTAACTCTTAGATACAGCACGAAAAAGCCGGAGTCAAGTCTCAAAGAACATTAATGAAACTTTTTTCTGAGACACAGATTTTGCCATATGCCGAAAGAACGCCCTTTTAGTGTCGGCATGAACTTTGCAACAAGATACAGGCAAAACAAGGCGAACAGACAAAAAGGCAATCCGCAAGCGAATTTCGCCACGAGTAACTGATTGTCCGGAGGGTGGCCGCGGAAGGGGGGTGAAAGAAGTGCCGACTTGAACCTGCTAACGGATCAGTTACAGTCTAACAGGGTTATAGGTATCGAGTACGGAAACTCTCTTTCCTTTACAACTAAGAAGGCCACTCCTCATTAAAGGCTTGTGCACCTGATTCCATGGTAAGAAGCGCAACCTCGTCTTGAACCCAGATGTTGAAAATAGTCTTAAAACTTTACAAAGAAGCAATATAGGAAAAGGAGGCGGCAGAGTATGAAACAAGCTCGCAAGTTACTGGCGTTATTCCTGGCACTGGCTATGATGTTTGTCCTGGTTGGTTGCGGTGGTGCTGGCGGCGAAAAACAAGAAAGTAAAGCAGAGGCGAAAGAAGCTGATGTGGTAGTGGTGGGTTCAGGGATGGCCGGAATGTCAGCAGCCATTGAAGCTGCCAGTCAGGGCGCGAAAGTAATATTGCTGGAGAAACAGAGTGTTCTAGGTGGAAGCACGAACTTTGCAGAAGGTATATTCGGCTGCGAAAGCCCGATCCAAAAAGAATTGGGCATCACGGTCAACCAGCAAGAACTGCTGCGGGAAGAGTTTGAGTTTTCCAATTACAGGGTTGACGGAAATCTGTGGAGAGACGTTATGAAGCACGCCGGCGAGGACATTCAATGGCTCATGGACATGGGAGTGAAATTCGAGACGGTAACCAGTACGGGTGCCGGTAATAAGACCTGGCACGTCTATGAAGGATTTGGAGAGACTGTCATCAACGAACACATGAAGCCTGCAGCGGAAAAACTGGGTGTCGAGATATTAACGAGCACCCCGGCCACGGAACTGATCATGAAGGACGGGAAAGTTGCCGGAGTTAAGGCAAAGACCAAGGATGGCAAAGAACTAATCATCAACGCTAAGGCGGTCGTTTTGGCCACAGGCGGTTTTGGGAACAACAAGGAAATGATTTACGAACTCACGCGCGTTGACGTGGACAACCTAGTTGACAGAGCAGCTCCTGGGCACACGGGTGACGGGATAAAGATGGCTCAAGCAGCCGGCGCTCTCACGGGCGAACGCGCGATAGTAATGAAGCTCGGTCTGACTTTGGAAGGCACGCCCATTGATTCTCATATCAATACGGCAGGAGCCATGGAGCCCTCTCTCTGGGTAAACCAAGACGGGAAACGCTTCTGCAATGAAGACGTTGTGTGGTATTACACCCGTGCGGGCAATGCCGTCACGACTCAGCACCGGGCTTTTTCCGTGATGGACAGCAACGAAGTCAAGAGGTTGGCAACCGAGGGCTGTACGGTTGGCTACGGCATGTATGTAACGCCGGGCACAAAATTGGACAAATTAGAGGCCGAGCTCCAGAAAGCGGTCGAAAAGAAGCTGCCTTCTGTTTTCAAGGCCGACACCCTGGAGGAGCTGGCTGACAAAATGGGTATTGACCGGGATACCTTCTTGGAGACCGTGAGAGCTTACAATGAGTACTGCAAAACGGGCAAAGACTTAGAGTATGGGAAGGACCCGCAATACCTGCATCCTGTGGAAACCGGACCGTTCTACGGCTTCCGGCTCAAGGTGGCTAACCTGGCTACGTGTGGCGGCATCAGGGTTAATCAGAAAATGGAAGCCCTGAACAAAGACTACAAGCCGATTGCAGGTCTATACGCTGCGGGACTGGATTGTGACGGGTTTACCGGCGATACTTACGGGTTAACTCTTCCCGGTTCGGCCCAAGGATACTCTTGCTACACCGGCAGAACCGCTGGCAAGAATGCAGCCTTGTACGCTAAGGGTTTGACTAGTTAATGTTTCTGGACGACATGCGGGGACCTTCCCCAGTTGGGTTCCCCGCATGTCCTTTATCGCTCTTGGGACCTGTCATGGTATGATAAGTCCAGACAAAAGCTGCGGTTTCTCCTGCTCGAGGATCGATAACGAGCGCCGGGAAGAGGGAGTCATAATGGATAAGAAGAAGGTTTTTTTAGTTGTCCTGCTGGCTTTTGGGATTATGGCCGGCGCAGCCGGCTTCAAGTATCATAAAGAATTCTCTCGAAAGCAACATAGCGGCGAGCGGATAGCGGTTATCATTCAAGACAACAAGGTAATTGAGCGCATCAATCTGGACAAGGTCGAAAAGCCTCGAAACATATTGATATCGGGGAATTATCACAATCTGATTCGGGTGGAAAAGGGCAGAATCAGATTCGAGAAATCGGATTGCCCTAATCTGATATGCGTACACACCGGATGGTTAGAAAAATATGGTGATATAGCCGTATGTATGCCTAACAGGGTGATTGTGGAAATAACAACTGATTGACAACTGAAGGATAACCGATATAAGGATTACGAAGGGGTTCGAAGACGGCGATGAAACTAGGGCAGTACGTCCACGGTGATTCCGTAATTCATGCGCTGGATCCGAGGACAAAGATAATCTGCTGCACCTTGGCGGTCATCTCCGTGATGATCAGCACCAACCTTTATTACTTGCTCGGGTTGCTGTCCCTGATGCTGGCGGTCGTATTGGTTTCTGGACTGAGTTTGAGGCTTGTGTTGAAAAGTATCTACCGCATAAAGGCTCTGCTGCTCGTTACCCTGCTTTGCCAGGGATTGCTTACTCACGGGCAACCTGTTGTTACTGTTGGAGTCTTGGCCCTAACCAGAGAGGGACTAATGGCTGGAACTATCAACATAGTAAGACTGGTCGTCTTGTTCATAGGGTCTTTAGTGCTGCTTATGACCACTACCCCCGTAAGACTGTCTACGGGGATAGAGGCTCTTATGAGCCCTCTAAGACGATTGAACATTCCTGTTCAGAATCTTGTCACTGTCTTAGGGATTTCGTTTCGCTTTCTGCCTACCGTGTTCGAAGAGGCGGCTACCGTCAAGAACGCCCAGAGGTCGCGGGGAGCTCAGTTCGATTCACCCAGCATTATGGTTAAGATAAAAAGTTACACAGCCGTAGTAATTCCCTTATTCAACGCTTCTTTAACAAGGGCTGCTGATTTAGGCGAAGCGATGGACAGCCGATGTTACAGCCCCCATCCAAATCTGTTACGCCTGAGCAGCCTCAAAATGCACGGGCGGGATTTTGTTGCGATGACAATTGCTGCTGTTCTTTTCACGGTTGCTGTGGCAACAGTCATTTAGGCAAAGTAATGTGAGGAGTGGCATCATGCCCGTATCCGGAATTGAACTGGTTAATGTGACTAAACAGTATAGTGGCGCGTCGGGGAACGCTGTTTTGGCTTTGCACAATGTTTCGCTCACTATAAACAAAGGCGAATATATTGGTGTCTTAGGGATGAACGGATCGGGCAAATCGACCCTGGCCCGTCTCCTTAACGGGCTCATCAAACCAACAGCGGGAAAAGTCTATGTGAACGGGATGAATACAGACCAGCCAGCCAATCTTGGAAAGATCAGGCGTTCGGTGGGAATGGTTTTCCAAAATCCCGATCATCAATTGCTGTGCCCGATTGTTGAGGAAGAAATTGCCTTCGGGCTCGAAAATTTAGGGTTGCCTCTTGCCGAAATAAGGCGCCGGATAGAATGGGCTTTGCATACCTGCGGTCTTGAGGACGAGCGATACCACGCACCTCACCTTTTGTCGGGCGGAAAGAAACAAATGGTGGCCTTGGCTTCAGTACTGGCCATGTTGCCCGAGTATCTGGTTCTCGATGAGCCCACCTCTATGCTGGATCCGGCAAGCAGGCGAAATCTCTTGTCCCAGCTTTACATGTTGAATAAGGAGCAGGGGATAACCGTCATCTTGATCAGTCATGACCCTGAGGATCTGATTCAGGCTGATCGCTTGGTCATGCTTGATCGGGGGTCGGTTCTTTTGGATGGCACGCCCCGGGATGTTTTCTTTAGTAATGAACTCAGAACTCTGGGCCTCGGCTGTCCGGAAATTTACGAGCTTATCGGGGAGTTGGAGGCAAGCGGACTGAATATTCCTTCAAACGTTAAATCGGTTGGCGAGTTGGTAGGATATATATGTCAGAGATTATAAAGATCAGCAATCTTTCTTTTACCTATGCACCTGGCTCGGCTTACGAGCGCAAGGCTCTCAATGATATCAGTCTTTCCATATATCGAGGAGAGTTTATCGGAATATTCGGGCCTAATGGTTCCGGTAAGTCTACTCTGGCACAACACCTTAACGGGTTGATCCGACCGAAAAAGGGTGCTTTAAAGATATGTGGGCTCGATGCGTCTGATCCGCAAACGAGCCGCGATCTTTGGAAAACCGTTGGTTTGGTGTTTCAATATCCAGAACAACAGATCTTTCAGACCACGGTTTACGATGAAATTGCGTACGGCCCCAGGAACCTGGGTTTGCCGGAAAGCGAAGTACGGGAAAGAACGTTTCACGCTTTAACACAAGTCGGGCTGACTCCGGAAAACGTTGTCGAGGCTAATCCGGTTACGTTGAGTGGGGGTGTGCGAAGACGAGTAGCCATAGCCGGGATTTTGGCTATTCGCCCAGAGATACTTGTACTGGATGAACCACTGGCGGGTTTGGATGCGGCCGGGAAGAGATTGGTCTTCGACATTATTAGGCAGCGCAAGGAAAGACGCGAGACGACGATAATGATATCGCACGATCTGAAAGGAATACTGAATAGTGCTGATAAAATCGCCGTTTTGGACGGAGGCTGCCTAATGTTTTTCGGCAGCGTGGATGCGCTTGTTGCGGAGCATGAAATCCTGAATCGATACTGCCTGGACCTGCCCGAATATCTACAGGTCTTGCTGGCTCTTGCTGCCAAGGGTTTCGATGTCAAAAAAGATGTCAAGAGCACCCGAGAAGCGGCTTGCGAGATCATGAGGTTGCTGAACGCGTCCGGATACGTATCTTCATCTTCCGGTCGGCGTCAGCTGGTGCAGCCGAGGAGAAAGGAGGGATTCCTAACTGGAACCTGAAAATCGAACGATATCGACCAAGAGGCTGGCCCTAATTGCCACTTTTGTGGCTCAGGCCACGGCTCTTCATTACCTCGAAAGCCTGTTTCCCAATCCTGTTCCCGTTCCCGGTGTGAAACTGGGGTTGGCCAACATTATTACTTTGGTGGCGTTAGCAGTCTTTGATTTTAGGACGGCCCTGCAAATCGTCATTTTGCGCACGGTTCTCGGCTCCTTGCTGGCGGGGACCTTGTTTGGCATGGGGTTTCTTATGAGCTTTGCCGGTGCCGTTACGTCCGCTGCGGTTATGGCTCTGGGGCTAAGATTCTGTAATGTAGTGGGGATTGTAGGTATTAGCATTCTGGGAGCTGCCTTCCACAATATAGGACAGCTGGCCATGGCAACACTTGTTCTGCGTTTTCCTGGTATGTTCTTTTACCTGCCTTGGATGTTGGCGTTTTCTGTACCTACGGGGCTGTTAACAGGGCTATTAACCAATGAGTTGGTGAAATACGTTAACAAGGGCAATGGTTTGGGCTCTATACTTGGCGATTAAGGGCAATTCCCAAAGCGTGTTCAGTTGGTACCAGAAGATTCCGACCAGAAGGGGTGCGTGCTATGGATGAAATGAAGGACCAAACAAGGAAATGGACGGGAAAGAAGAGGAACCTGGCGCTGATAGCCGCTGTTCTGATAGTGATAGGCAGTGGATCAGGATTTGGCCTTTTGAAGGCCAGCGAGAAGCCGGGCTTTTGTTCTTATTGCCATATCATCAAACCTTATTACGATTCGTGGAATGAAGGCAACCTCTTAGCCCATAAACACGCGGAACACGACGTAACTTGTCACGACTGTCATCAAGAGTCGCTATCAGATAAGATCAGCGAAGGTGTCAAATACGTGACAGGTGATTATGAGACGCCGCTGGCAAGGCGCGACTTCGGGACCAGAGAATTTTGTCTCTCTTGTCATGATTTTGAAAAGGTGAAAAGTGCGACTGACTTCGAGGAATCTAACCCTCATGACAATCACAACGGAGAACAGGAGTGCAACCTCTGTCATAGCATGCATCGTGAATCGCAAGTGATGTGCGCTCAGTGCCATCAGTTTGAATGGATGGACAGTCTTCCGGAAGGGTGGCAGCAGTAAAAGTATCTGTTACAGAACGGGTTAGGAGAGGAAGCATGTCACGCGCAACAAGAT
The DNA here is from genome assembly GCA_964405385.1 of uncultured Syntrophothermus sp. Lineage (GTDB taxonomy): Bacteria > Bacillota > Syntrophomonadia > Syntrophomonadales > Syntrophothermaceae > Syntrophothermus. Next base: position 61,429 of record CAYONS010000002.1, on the reverse strand, counting down.
TTTACCGTGTTGTTTCATCGGTGGACACTGGATTGGTCTTGCTTTTTCTTATCGGGCTGCATACGGCCGTGGGAAGTGTGGCATTTCCCTCCGGGTTTTTCCATGCGGTTGTGTTCCGGCTCTTAATCCTGCTGCTGCTTGCAAACTTGGTGCTGTGCACTTTTGCGAAATTGAACCGGTTTGTCTCGCGGCTCCTGCGTGGCGCAGCCGCAGCCAACGCGAATTATATAATGCGGCATACCGGGGTTATCATGTTGCACTTGGGTATCGTCCTGGTGTTGATTGGAGCTGCAATCAATAACTTCTTCGGTTACAGCAGGGAGATAACCGTTTTGGAGGGGCAAACGGTTAATCTGTCTCCCCATATCGAGGCGGAGGCCTCTGTTTACATGACCCTGGATGCCTTTGATATAGCAGTCTACGAAGACGGCTCTCCTTCCCAATTCTATTCTCACGTAACCTTACACAGTTCAAAGGGGCAAAAAGTGAAACGGGTGATAAGCGTAAATCACCCGTTAGTAATTGGGGGAATGAAGGTATACCAGACAGGCTTTGCATACTTAGTTAAGGTTGAAGCGGTTGCAGATTCCGTCTCTCAACCGGAGCGACTTGTGCGTCAGCGTGAACATGTCAGGATACCGCGCACCGGGCGTGTAGTAAAGGTAGTCCGGTATTTTACGGATTTTGACCCCCAACGTGGTATGCTTCAGACTTCCACGAGAACAGGTGATGCTCGTGTACTCTACTCCGTTTATGAGAATGACAGGTTAATCGGGGTCGGAGCTGCTGAGCCGGGCAGGAAGGTCATGGTGGATGACGGCGTATTCGTGGTATTCCACGGTGTAGAGCCAATGACTATCCTAAGGGTCAAGTCGGATCCCGGACTTGGCTTAGCAGCCGCCGGTGGGGTGTTGTTGGTGTCGGGTGTGATAGCAGCTATGTCCGCCGGATCGGTTGACAAACGCAGCATCTTCGATAGACACGGCATGCCTGAAGAGGGGATTTGAATTATGGAAGTCGAGGTGGGGGGATAGATGAGTCTGTCCGTTCGGGAGATACTATGTATTGTTTTTGTCCTGTATTTTGCAGGAGCCATATTTTATCTGTTGGGTAATTGGCACGACCGGGTTTGTTTTTACAGATTGGCGCGGTGGCTAACGGCATTAGGCGCCTTTTGCAATTTTGCAGTAATTATTACAAGGGCAGCGGTGACGGGTAGGCTGCCGCTCGCCAACGGGCATGAGTTTGTCTTGAGTTACGTTTTTGTAACTGTGCTCGTGTACCTAGTAGTAGCGAGAAAGGCTGCAGGCCAGCGATCGGGATGGATGGTGATGGTTATCGCGGCTTCCCTCATCGCATTTGTGATGGTCAACGGGCAGGCGCAGTTAACTAAGGCCGGTAATTTAATGCCAGCGCTGAAGAGTCCTTGGCTGGCGTTTCATGTTGTCACAGCAGTTGTGGCTTACGCCGGATTTACGATGGCTGCTGTAATGGCTTTGGTTGATGTGATGAAGAACAAAAGTGAAGAAAAGAATGATGGGGTATATGCGGCAGTAAGAGTTGGATTCATCATGTTGACTTTATCAATCTTGTTTGGAGCCGTTTGGGCAGAACAGGCGTGGGGATCTTATTGGAGCTGGGATCCCAAAGAAAACTGGGCTTTGATAACCTGGATAGTATATGCTACTTACCTACATTTACACCGCAGAAAAGAATGGAAGGGGAAGAAAGGCGACTGGATGGTCATTATCGGGTTTTTAATACTCTTATTTACGTTTCTTGGAGTGAATTATTTGATGCCCGGGTTGCATAGCTATGCTTAGCTATACATGATATTCTTATTCATAGCTCAAGGCCTGGGCCGGGTCTAGGGACGAGGCTTGGTAAGCAGGATAATAGCCGAAGAAAACGCCGACCGTGCAGGCGGTGGCGATGGCCAATATGACGGAAGATGCCGATATGCTGGTCGGCCATCCTACGATCCAGGTGAAGACCTTCGTGGCTGCGACGCCGACAAGGATGCCGATTAAGGATCCCGTAAAACACATCAGCACCGCTTCGAGTAGGAATTGAGCGAGGATATCTTCGCGCCTAGCGCCTACCGCCTTGCGAATACCTATTTCCCGCGTCCGCTCGGTTACCGAGACCAGCATGATATTCATGATGCCTATACCGCCCACTATCAGGGATATGCCGGCTACAGCTGCCAGAAAAAGGGTCAGAATTCCGGTGACCGACTCCGCTTGCTCTTGAATCTGGGCGTTGTTTATCACCCTGAAATCATCGGCTATTCATTCTTATCGTGATCCTCCTGTTTTATCACTTTATCACTCACTATCAATCCATCCCGCATTGTTACCCGGCGGTCGCAGAACTCAGCGATGTTGGATTCGTGGGTTATGACAATGACCGTTACCCGGTGCGTACGATTGACTTCCCGGAAAAGCTGCATTATCTCTTCGCTGGTAACGGAATCAAGGGCCCCGGTAGGTTCATCGGCCAAAAGAACTGCCGGGCGGTTGACCAAAGCCCTGGCTATGGCTACCCTTTGCTGTTGTCCACCCGACATCTGGTTGGGACGGTGATGGGCCAGACCTAGTATGCCCAGGGTATCCAGTGTTTCCGTGGCTATGCTTTCAGCCGACTTTGAATCGTAACCCGCGTAGTAAAGGGGCAATTTCACATTTTCGAGTGCAGTGTACCGGGGTAACAGGTTATACCGCTGAAAGACCACGCCCAGCTTCTGGTTACGCAAAGCAGCAAGATCCCGGTCATTAAGCTTGCTAACCTCAACGCCGTCGAGTATATAAGTGCCATTGGTTTGCCTATCCATGCCGCCTAATATGTTGAGCAAAGTGCTCTTCCCGGATCCCGAGGGGCCTACAATGGCAACCATTTCACCCCTGCATATATCAAGATCGATTCCTCGCAGGGCAGCCACCTCTATTCCGGAAAGGGGGTAGATCTTGGTCAGATTACAGCACCTTATCAAGGGAGCATTTGCATTCACCACTCTTTTCCTCCCTATCGCATAAAGGGCCCGCCGGGGAAACCGGGAGCGGTGTAGTTTCGGTTCGATGATCTGTCGCTCGTGGAAGCGCTTGAATCAGCCTTTTGGCTGATAGAGCCAGTAATAACTGTATCTCCTTCCTTCAGGCCCGACTTTATCTCAACACTCACATCATCAGACAGGCCGGTTTCCACCCATCTCAGTGTTTGTTCATTACCGGCGAGAACGACCACCGGCTTCTTAATGGAAGCACGTTCATTCAAGGCAGCATTATCGCCGACTCGAGAGGATTCCTGCACGGCGCTCCTGGTACCGGCACCGCTCCTCGAACGCGCGCGAGACGAGGCCAGATAGGCCTGTCCATAGTCCAAAGCCGACTGCGGCACGGCCAGCACGTTAAGACTCTCGCCGACGATAATGGTAATAGACGCCGGCATTCCGGCTCTCAAGTCTTTGTAGTCATCAATACTGATGACGGCATCGTAGACCTGCACGCTGTTTGACGTCGTCGCCAGGGGGGACAGGGATACAAGCCTGCCCGTAAACTCCCGGTCCGGATAGGCATTAACCGTAAAGGTGACTTTTTGCCCGACTTTAACCTTGCCGATATCGGCTTCATTGATCTGGGCTGCCAACTGGAGTTCAGAGGAAAAGATGGTAATACTGAACTGGGAGGAACTCGCTTCGGAAGCTGTTCCGGCTGCAGTCAACTGCCGGTGCTGCCTGTGATAGCGGCAACGAAACCGTCAAACGGGGCTGTTATTACGCAGTTCCTCAGATTGTTTTGGGCCTGGGCAACTTGAGCTTCCGCAGACTTGACTTGAGCAGCGGCTATCTCGATATCGCCTTTGTCTTTGGTGAGTTCCAGATTACTGAGGGCAGTCTGATACTGTGCTAGAGCAGACTGGTAGCTGGCCCGGGCCGAGTCCAATTCAGATTGAGAGATTACTCCGGCTTCGTATAGGGGTTCAGACCTTTCCAATTCAGCTTCGGCCATCTCCAGATTGTTTTTGCTCTGGGCGACTTGAGCCTCGGCCTGAGCCACCTTGTGAGGATAGTTGGCAACAAGGCGTCTGTAGCTTGCTTTCGCGTTGTCAAGGCTGGCTTGTGCTTGGGGCAAGGCGGTTTCCAAGTCTTCGCTTTTCTCTATCGCGAGAACCTGCCCCGCCTTGACTTGGTCCCCGACCTTAACTTTACATTCCTGCACGTAACCTTGAGATTTAAAGGTTAGGGTAACGCTTTGCACCGGTTCGATCTGTCCCGAGGCGCTGACGGTTTGTATGATATCAGCGTAACTCACCCGGTAGGTGATTAATTCAGGGGTCTTGGAACTCTGCCCGATCAGCTTCCACCCAGCGATTCCTGTCAGCAGGGCGAGTATAGCTACGGCTGCCTTGGCAGTTTTTGACGTCCGCGCCCACGCATTCACAATTTTCTTTATCACGGATTCCTCTCCTTTCCCCGAGCTGTAACAGTTAAGTCTCGTGATAAAACACATTGACTGAAGCCGATAACTGTCGCCGGTGAGGTTTTAGCTGTATGCCCAGGGAGTAGTTAGCGCTTTAGCCAACACTTCGTGTTGGGACTGGGCTTGAAGGAGGGACTGGTACGCCTTGGCGACTTCTGCTTCCGCCTGTGCCAGCTCGATGCGGCTGGCAACCCCGTACTTTAGCTTGAGCCGGGTCCACTCCAGATTCTTTTCAGCCGTCTCGTACATGTTCTTAAGGCTTTGATAACTTTTTTCCAGTTGGACAATGCTGCTGACGAGAGAGCGGACCTGCTGCTCCGTCTGGCTTTTCACAGAGACTAAGTTTTGCTCGGCCATGGTTATAGAGAGCTGCTGAGACTTATATGAATTGTATTCGGTTTCGCTGAAACTGTATATGTCCAGAGCTATCTGGGCCTGGTTGACTGAGAGCTGGGCCCTCTTGACGGTTGGACTTTCTTCAAGGACCCGTGACACCAGGGAATCTAAGCTGATGATTTCAACCGGCTTGAAAGCCGGCCTATGGGTGAGCACGGGACGAGCCGATGGGGAAAGCCCGATGAGTTGGTTGAGTTTAACGTAGGCATCGTCGAGGCTCTGTCTGGCGGAATCCCACTGGGCTTTGGCAGTTTCGTATGAGTTTTCCTGCTGTTTTACTTCAAGGAGGCTGGCTTTTCCGAACTGGTGTCTCAGAACAGCCGAGCGTTTCTGCAAATCGGCATAAGCCAGGTTTTTCTCGGCGCTGACAAGTGCAGCTTCGGCCGTGAGCACGTTGTAGTACGCCTGGTACACTTGAATAATTACTGAGTCCCTTTGCGCGGACAACTCCTTTTTGGCTACCTGCCAGTTCAGGTCTTTGGCAACCAGATTATTAAAAGCTTTTTCCGTTTCAGGATCGGCCTGCCCGGTGGGTGTGTAAGAAACCGCCAAAGCCGCCGCCTCTCGCTGGTATTCTGCCTGTTCTACTGATAGCTCTTTGCTCTTCAAAGCTGGACTGTAGGTTAAGGCCCTATCCACGGCATCTTCCAGACTTAAATATTGAGAAGAATCCGATGCTGACACTCTGGGAGAGAAACAGAAGGTGACGGCGGCAAGGCAAGTAATGACAACCAAGATATTGCGAATGTTATTCACTTCCTTCTTCCTCCTTCGGAGGATGTGTCGGATCGGCGGATGCCTCACCTGTAGGGCTAGACCCGTGTTCTTCTCCGACGGGGGCTACCTTGGTTTCCTCACGGAGCTCAGGTGTCCCGGTTGCCACAAGCGCCTTGGGTGTTGACTTGCGGCCCGGTCCTCTCAGAACTTTGTAGGCAAGAATAAGTCCGGTAACCGTGACCAGGATGAAACCGAAAGCGGCTATATCCAGCAGCAGGGAAAAATCGTAATTACCTATCCTTCCTTCGTGGAGTTCCCTAGCTGTGGCCCAAGTGGGGTTTGTTTCACCGGCTGATCCTTCAAAAAAACCCCGCCTACCTTGAAATCCGGGACCTGCCACTTGAGGAAAGGGTTCCTGACCGCTGCTATCCGTACTGGTTACAAATTCCGGTCGTGCCCACGGGGGCCCCTGGCCTGCGGGACGGGTGTTGGAGAGAATGAGCCCGGTGACCGATTGCAAAAGAAGAAACAAGGCAACAGCTACTCCGGCCCAGAGGTGCACTCTGCGTAACGTCTTCAAATCGACCCACTCCTTTTTCTGGTAGTCGGACTTCTGATACCACTATAACCAAAATTTGTTACCATTTTGTGAACGAACCTTGAAAAATCAGGGGCAAGAATTCGGGAAAACGTTCAGAATTATTCTTCCAAGGGAACGGCTGGAATCCAGAAGCTAAAGGCTGAGCCTTGATTGGGGGTGCTTTCGACTCCCACCCTTCCTCCATGAGCCTCTACTATCTGCTTGACGATAGCTAGCCCCAGACCGGTGCCGCCCAGACTGCGGGAGCGGGATTTTTCAACCCGGTGGAATCTCTCCCAGATATGAGGCAGGTCCTCCTCGGGAATGCCAGGGCCCTCGTCGGCTACGGTGACTTGGATGACTCCGTCTTGTGAGCTTGCTGTGATATTCACTTCCTTGCCCGGCGGCGAGTAGCGTACCGCGTTTTCAATTAGGTTGGTAAGCACCTGTTCCATGCGGTCCTCGTTGGCCAGCATCAGTGGCAGAGCAGACGGTATCCTTACTTTGACCGAAATCCGGTGTTGCTCCAGCTGAGGTTGGAGTTTGAATAGAACGCGGTTGATCAGCTCTGAGACTTCTATTGGATGCAACTCCCACACCGTTTTCCTGGCTTCCATCTGGGCCAGGTCAAGCAGTTCACGTATAAGTCTGGACAGACGGACAGTTTCCCGGTGAATAACTTCCAGGTAATGTCGTTGAGCCTCCGGGTCGCTGATGGTACCGTCGAGTATGGCTTCCACAAATCCCCGTATGGAGGTAAGGGGGGTCCGCAGTTCGTGGGATACGTTGGCCACCAGGTCGCGCCGCCAGAACTCAAGATTCTTGATTTCAGTTATATCTTGCAGCACCCCGACGGCGCCGCCTATTTTCCCGGAGCCGTTGGCCCAAGGAGCTACGTGAACCAGAAGCTGTGTCTTTCCTTCGTTCAGCGCTAGCTCGGATGAATGCGCCTGACCGCTCTCGATTACTGCATTAAAGATGTCGGCTATCCCTCGAACGGCCAATTCAGAAAGCGGGCGTGCCACGATGTCTTGGGGGTTCGCGTTAAGGGTTTTGCACACTGCGTCATTGGCCAGGATGACCAGGCCTGTTCTGTCCACTGCCAGCACTCCCTCTGCCATGTTAGCCAGGATGCTTTCAATCTTGCTCTTTTCGCGGGAAAGGGCCGATATAGTGGCGTCTAGAGATTTGGCCAGGTGATTGAAGTCTTGGGCCAACTGGCTTATTTCGTCATTGCCAGTCTCTTCTACGCGCTGCTGGAAATTTCCCTTCGCCATTTCGCGGGTTATCCTGCTCATCTGGGCCAGGGGACGGGAAATAGAGCGGGAAAGCCATGTTCCTACTAAAATGGAAAGAAGGACAGACCCTGCAGCTGCATAAAGGATAAGCGCTCTCACAGCGTTAATAGTGGAGTTTAAACCGGCGATAGGCGAGGCAAGAGCGATGGCTCCGGTTACCCGGTTGCCTGCGTAAACGGGAACTGTGACCGAGAGAACTGCTTCCCTAAAGCGCCTGTGATAACCCCGGGTTGTTACGGTTTGACCATTGAGAACCTCACCGGCTTCCACGGCGGTGAGCCAAAGGGGTGGATGCGTCTGCATGCCGGCTCGAGCCATTTCCAGGCTGTCCTCATCCACCAACAGCACCCGTGCATTCAAAAAACGCTCTGCGGCAACCAGCATTGGCTCCACCGGTTGGCCTGGACTCTCGTTGACATAGGCTGACACCAGCAAGGCCAATTCCTGGCCTTTGCGCTCGAGCTCGCGCTGTTTTGAGGCATAAAAGTAATCGGCCAAGAGTTCTGACATGGCCAAACCAACGGCTATCAAGGTTATCAGAGTCACCGCAAGGTACGAAGCCATCAGCTTGGTAAACAGGCTCATACGCATCTAATCAGCCACCTCGAACTTGTATCCTCTCCCCCAAATGGTCCTTATGTAACGTTGGTTGGATGCCGATTCCAGCTTTTCTCTCAGCCGCTTAATATGGGTATCTACCGTTCGCGGATCCCCCAGGTAATCGTAGTCCCAAACATGGGCAAGCAATTGTTCCCTGCTGTAAACCTTGCCGGGGTGACTGGCAAGAAACCACAACAGTTCGAACTCTTTGGGTGTAAGAGATACTTTTCTTCCCGCGACCTCGACCACGTGACTGTCGTAATTTATGGTCAGGCCGGGATAGAACAAAACCCGGTTTCCTTCTTGATGAGCCAGGGAAGTCCGCCGGAGTACTGCCTTCACCCTGGCAACTAACTCGATGGGGCTGAAAGGCTTGCAAACGTAATCATCTGCTCCCAGGTCCAATCCCAAAACTCGATCTGACTCGTCTCCTTTGGCAGTCAGCATTATGATAGGGGTGTTAGCCATAGCACGAATTTCCCGGCATACCGTCCATCCGTCTTTCTTGGGAAGCATGATGTCTAGAATTACGAGATCAGGGTCATGCGACCTAAATTTCTTCACAGCTTCCTCTCCATCCCAAGCAGAGATAACGGAGTACCCTTCCTTTTCGAGGTAAAGTTTTATCAATTCCTGGACCAGTTCCTCGTCTTCCACGATGAGGACAGTACTGCCCATGAGTCACCGCCCCTTTTTTGTTTAACCAATATTTGGTCTAACCTTTCTTAATTATATCCTATAATTTTTACGGTTTTGTGTCTGACAACGGCAAGATGCTCGTTGAAGACTTAAGTCACGGCCATGTTTAGAATTTGCGGCTTATGGTAATACTCAAACAAAAAGAACACGGAGGGATGTCTAACTTGCGCCGCACTTTAACAGCTCTTGTCCTTTTGGGCGCAGTTTTAGGATTAGTGAGCCTACTTCGCCTGAATCAAGGCCCGGTGTATGATGGCGTCATTAGACTGCATGTTATTGCCAACAGCGATTCCCGTCAGGATCAGGCTTTGAAGCTGCAGGTGAAAGACAGGGTTGTAGCTTTGATGCGGCAGGAGCTCCGAGGAGTTCAGGATCTGGACCAGGCCAAAAACCGAACTCGAGGGTGCCTGCCTTTGATCCAGAGGGAGGTCCAAGCCGAGGTAAGAAAACAAGGTTACGATTACCCCGTTCGCGTATCCATGGGACAGTACGAATTCCCCACCAGATTCTACGGAAATCTCGTGTTCCCTCAGGGGCGTTACGAAGCGGTGAAGGTAATCATCGGCGACGGCCAGGGGCGTAACTGGTGGTGCGTACTGTTTCCTCCTTTGTGTCTCGTTTCCTCACAGGAACAGGGCCTGACCCTGAACGCGGACCCCGGATATGAAGTAAAACTGAAACTGCGAGAAATCTGGCACAAAGAAGTGCGAGTCACGTCCAACTGAGACTCGATTCCGGCTCTATTGGAATAAGCCGGCCACAGATGCACAATATCCCCTCATGATACCTCCCGGCGTCACGAGGGGATGTGTTAATTTGTGTTAATCAGTGTAAATCTGTTGCCCGTGAACGGGGTCGATGGACTGGTGTTTTTTTTTGGGTACAATATAATTGAAGCAGTAGACAGAAGAAACTGACGGAGAAACAACGATGAGGGAAATAGTCACAATAGAAGCACCGGCGAAGATAAACCTCACCCTAGACGTTAAGGGCAGGCGCTCTGACAATTACCATGAAATCGAAACCATAATGCACCAGGTAGATCTCGCAGACTTGGTTTTTGTGCGCAGAAAAGCTGAAGGGATCAGGGTTATAACCGATTTACCCGAGCTCCCTGACGATGAAAGTAATTTAGCCTATAAAGCAGCCCAGGAATTTTTCCGCAAGACCGGCATTGCGGCCGGGGTCGAGGTGATCATCAAGAAAAAGATACCGGTCGGGGCCGGCTTAGCCGGAGGCAGTACCGATGCCGCGGCTGTCATCAAAGGGCTTGACTGCCTATACGGCACCGGGCTCAGCCTGGAGGAAATGCTCGAGATAGCAGCCACGGTCGGCTCGGATGTTCCTTTTTGCATCCTGGGCGGCACCGCACTCGCCCGGGGGCGGGGCGAGATACTGACTCCGCTTGCCACCGATATTATATTGACGTTAGTACTGGTGAAACCGAACTTTTCCGTTTCAACTAAAGAGGTGTATGAAGGGCTGGCAACAGTCGAAATTACGGAGCGCCCGGATACCCAAGAGGTGATGCGCGGACTCATGGCACATGATATAGAAACTGTGTGCCGCGGGTTAAGAAACGTTCTGGAAGAGGTCACGGCCTCATGGTTCCCTGAGGTCAGGCTCATAAAGGCCAAGATGAAGGAATTAAAAGCACAAGCGGCACTAATGTCAGGGAGCGGGCCCACCGTTTTCGGACTGTTTAAGGAAGAAGGGGAAGCCGTCGAGGCTTTTAATCATTTCAGGCTATATTATGAAGAGACGTACCTCGTAAAGTCGTACAGAAAGGGTGAGGGGAAAGATGCCGGAGAGAAGACTTATTCCTGTGAAGCTGGACAGTTATAAGCCGTTGCGGGAAGTCGTGTTTGAAACGCTTCGGGAGGCCATCATCAACGGGACTTTAAAACCGGGAGAAAGGATGATGGAGATTCAATTGGCGGAACAGTTAGGCGTTTCCCGCACGCCGGTACGGGAGGCCATAAGAAAGCTGGAACTAGAGGGGTTCGTGGTCATGATCCCTCGCAAAGGGGCATATGTTGCCGGGATTTCTTTGAAGGACATTGCCGACGTGTTTGAGGTAAGGGCAGCTATGGAGGCGCTGGCCGCCGGGTTGGCGGCGGAGAGGATCACCGCCGAAGAGCTGGAGGAAATGGAAAGGTTACTGGTGCGGATCGGCGAGTACATCGAGGCCAACCGCTTTGAAGAAGTGGTGGAGATGGATACCCTGTTTCACGAGGCTTTGTACAAGGCCAGCCGCAACCTGAAGCTTGAACAGATACTCCAGAATTTGAGGGAACAGATACAACGTTTTCGCAGCACTTCCCTGGCCTATCCTGGCCGCATGAGAGAGGCTTTGGAGGAACATAAGAAGATTGTGGAAGCCATTTCCGAGAGGAACGCGGCTTTAGCTCAGCAACTGGCTCAAGAACACATAGAGAACGCGGAGAACAGCATGCTGGAGGCTTTGCGTAGAAATGGGTTCGACCTCAAGTGAGTTGGGGGTGGGAAGAAATGCAGCAATACGACGCAGTTATTCTCGCAGGAGGGGTTAACTCAGAGGAACTCAAAAAATATGCGCCTTTCGATAGCGAAGCCTTGATCGTTATCGGCAGCTACCCTATGGTTTACTACGTTTACCGCGCGGTGAGGGCTTCTCAGCGGATACGAAACATCGTCATTGTGGGGCCCAGGCAGTCTCTGGAGGAGATATTCAAAAAGGAAGAAAATCTTTATTTTGCCGAGCCTGGACAGGATTCCATAGACAGTCTGGCCAATGGAATAAAGGAACTCGGTGCCCGGGAGGTAACGGAGCGGCTACTGGTCCTGCCTACCGACATACCGTTTATAACGAGCGAAGCCATAGACGATTTCTTGTCCAGATGTGAGGCCCAAGAAGCCGATTTCTTTTACTCTATTGTCAGCAAGGAAGTGAACGAAAAGCGGTTTCCTGGAGTGAAACGCACCTACGTGAAACTCAAGGAAGGCATTTTTACCGGAGGCAACCTGTTTGTCATCAGAAGTGACAGGGTTGAAAGCTGCATTGCTGTGGCTAAACAGTTTGTGGCCAGGCGCAAGAACCCCCTTAAACTGGCTCGCCTTCTCGGGTTTGGCTTGGTTTGGAAATACTTGACGGGCCGCCTTACCATACCCGATGCTGAAGAAAGGTTTTACCGGGTTGTGGGTATCCGCGGGCGGGCCGTAATATCTCCTTTTGCTGAAGTGGGCGTTGATGTGGACAAGCCGAGTGATCTGTGGCTGGCGGAAAGGATACTGGGAGTTAGCAGACCATAAAGCAATAATGGGGTGAGGAGATTGGCTGAGGTTGCGGTTATTTTGGCCGCAGGCAAAGGAGTGAGAATGAAGTCGGAATATCCCAAGGTCATGCACAAAGTTGCCGGGCAGCCCATGGTGATGCACGTGGTGGCAGCGGCCCGCCGGGCGGGAATTCCGAGGATAATCCTGGTGCTGGGGCACGGAAGGCAACAGGTAGAAAAGGCCCTAGACGGCAAGGGACTGGAGTTCGTGGTGCAGGAGGAACAGCTGGGTACCGGACATGCTTTGATGCAAGCCGAGAAGCTGGTTGACCCGTCGGATACGGTGTTGGTTCTGTGCGGAGATACCCCGCTTCTGAAGGCCGATACCCTTTGTGCTCTTCTCAGCTACCACAGGGAGCGGCAGGCGCAGGCCACGGTTTTGAGCACCAGACTTGCGGATCCCGTGGGCTATGGCAGAATTATCCGCGATGAAGAAGGTCGACTCGAACGGATAGTGGAGGAAAAGGATGCTACCGACGAGATCAAGTCTGTAGATGAAATAAATTCAGGCCTGTACTGTTTTGAAGCGCAGGCGGTCTTTCAAGCTTTAAAAGAGGTGAAACCTGACAACGCCCAGAAAGAATACTACCTTACCGATGTTCTTCCCATCATGATGAAAAAAGGACTGAAGGTGGAAGTGTTCTTTCATCCCGTTGCCGAAGAAGTCTACGGGATAAATGACCGGGTGCAGTTGGCTTATGCTGAAAAGATCATGCGACAGAGGAAAAACCGGGAGCTGATGAATAACGGTGTAACCATGCTGGATCCGGATTCCACGTTCATCGACGCCGAAGTCGAGGTGGGCACAGACACGATCATCTACCCGTTTACCATCATCGAGGGTAGCACGCGCATCGGGAGCGGCTGTGTCATAGGCCCAGGGACTCATATCATCGAATCGGTGGTCGGAGATGGCGTGATTATAGAAAGATCTAAACTGATGGAGTGTGAAGTCGGTGACGGCTGCAATATAGGCCCGTTCGGGTATATAAGGCCCGGAACCGTTCTCGGGCAGGGGGTAAAAGTTGGAGACTTCGTGGAAATCAAGAAGTCGGTAATCGGCGATGGGAGCAAAGTTCCCCACCTGGCATATGTAGGAGATGCCCAGGTAGGAAAGCGGGTTAACATAGGGGCAGGGACGATTACGTGCAACTACGACGGCCGGTACAAGCATCTCACAGTTATCGAAGACGAGGCCTTCATCGGCAGCAACACTAACCTGGTTGCGCCAGTGAGGATCGGGCGGGGAGCGATAACCGGTGCCGGATCGACCATAACCAAGGAGGTTCCCCCCGGAGCTTTGGCGGTTGAGAGGGCCAAGCAGAAAAATATCGAGGGGTTGGCGAAGAGGAAAAACCAGCGGCGCGAAGAAGGATTAGGTGAGGGGGAGGAGTAACCATGAATGCTTCCAGGTGGAGGATGAAACTTTTTACCGGCACGGCACACGTCTCATTAGCCCAAGAGGTGGCCGACTATTTAGGGATTCATATCGGTGATGCCAAGGTAAGGAGGTTCATAGACGGGGAGATTAGCGTTGCGATAGACGAAAGTGTCCGCGGTGTTGACGTATTTGTGCTCCAGCCTACCTGTCCGCCCGCTAACGAGAATTTAATGGAACTTTTGATAATGATCGACGCTTTTCGCCGGGCATCGGCCGCGCGAATAAATGCGGTTATACCGTACTACGGCTACGCCCGTCAGGACCGCAAGACCAGGGCTCGCGACCCCATCACTGCCAAGCTGATATCTAACCTAATCACCACAGCGGGAGCTGACCGTGTAGTGACAGTCGATCTTCATGCCGGGCAGATACAGGGGTTCTTTGACATACCCGTGGATCACCTTCTGGGGGTTCCTACCATAGCCGAGTATTTCAAGAGCAAAGGGTTAGGCGAAGACGTAGTTGTCCTTTCGCCTGATGTGGGCGGGGTTAGAAGGGCCAGAGACCTGGCCGAGCGGCTGGGAGCGACGATAGCCATCATAGACAAGAGGCGGCCGGAGCCCAATGTGTCGGAAATCATGAACGTCATCGGCGACGTTGCCGGGAAGTCGGTGATTATCATCGATGACATCATAGACACGGGCGGAACCATAGCCAGTGCAGCTAAGGTCATGATGGACATGGGGAGCAAGGAAGTGTATGCCTGCTGCACTCACCCCGTATTCTCAGGCCCGGCCATAGAGCGAATGAGAGAAGCACCGATAAAAGAAATTGTTATCACCAACACGATACCGGTTCCTCCAGAGAAAAAGCTTCCCAACATGGTGATACTTTCCATGGCTCCTCTTATCGGGGAGGCTATAATACGCATCCATGAGGACCTTTCGGTCAGCAAGCTTTTCGATTAGAGGGCTGAACGCCGAAGTCAGGCCGAACGGTTGAATCGGGAGGGCACAGGTGAAACTAATCGTAGGGCTCGGGAATCCGGGAAAGGAATATCAGGGAACCCGTCACAACCTAGGTTTTATGGTGGTGGAGGAACTGGCACGCCGCCACGGCGTACGCAGACAGGAATTCATGAACGACGCGGTAGTGGCCTGGCTGGATCATAAGGGAGGGGAGATGGTTATAGCCAAGCCCCTCACCTACATGAATCGCTCCGGGCTGGCGGTAAAGCCCTTGCTTGCCAAGTGGCAATTGAACTTGGAGGATCTTATCGTTGTGTGCGATGATTTGGACCTCGAGCGGGGAAGAATTAGGTTACGGGCCCGTGGAAGCTCGGGAGGGCATCGAGGGTTAGATTCGATCATCAAGGCCCTAGGAACTCAGGACTTCGCCCGCCTGCGCGTGGGCATCGGGAGGCCTGACTCTGGGGCAGACGTGGTAAATTATGTGTTGGAGCGGTTTTCCGAAGAGGAAAAGGACACAATATCCGAGGCTATCACCCGGGCCGCCGATGCGATAGAATGCTGGGTCACACAGGGTATAGAAAAGGCAATGAGTTCGTATAATTTTTCAGAAAGAAGTTGAATAAACGCCGCAGTTCCCCTGCCAACCTATAGACAAACCGGGACGGGGGGCTGGTCGGGTGAAGATCTACCGCGTATGCGAATGTTGCGACAAGGTTTATCTTGAAGAGGAGGCCGAAGGAGAAGGCTGTACCCAGATAAGCGGGCTGTGCGCCGACTGCCTGGAGGAGATCGGTCACGGTTCGGAGTCTTTCCCTGTGAGTAACCGGTGGTTGTACAACTGAGTCTTAACCACAGGTGAACACTGATTTTTAAATGGATTCTCAGTCTCTGGTGTAAGGCCCAGGTGCCGTGAGGTTTATGGTTTATGATCAGTGCTAATCAGTTTCTCATCTGTGTCAATCTGTGTTAATCTGTGGCCCGGTTAATCTGCGCTAATCTGCGTTAATCTGCGTCTGCGTCTGATAATGTTGTGGCCCGAGGTTGGTGGAGGCCATGAAAAGTGGTGTCCACTTTTTGGCATTGCAACGGTGGAGGGTTGGATTTGCAGCTTAAGGTTGATATAGACATAGTCAAGAACCTAACAACCGAGCTTGTTCCAGGCAAGATAGGAATGATTTCAGGTCTGGCTGGCAGCGCCAAAAGCTTTTTTTTGTACCTGCTGGCGGTAAATACCAGCGGCCCCCTAGTCTGCCTGGTGCCGTCAGAAGAAGAGGCTTGCGATATTCAGCGCGATATGGAAGGATTTCTCGGTGGTGATAGGGTCCTGTTATTTCCTTCTTGCGACCTGGTGTTCTGGCACGAAGGAAGAGAACACTCGTACAATAAGACCCTCCGGCTCACGACCTTGAACCGCCTTGCCACGGCAAACCGGTCGGTGAAGCTGGTGGTTGCTACGGCCGGCGCTCTGGTGACCAAAGTAATGTCTCCTGCCGGGCTTCAACAAAACACATTGACTCTGAGGACTCAACAGGAGATAGATCTGGAACAAGTTCTAAAGAAGCTGGTAGAACTCGGTTATGAGAGGTCCCAGGTGGTAACTGACCGCGGGACCTTTGGTTTGCGGGGCGGGGTTCTGGATATTTTCCCTGTGGACCAGAAAGAGCCGGTTCGGCTGGAGCTGTGGGCAGACGAGATCGAAACCATAAGGAATTTTGATCCTGCGACGCAAAGATCCGGCAAGAAGCTGAGCTCAGTTTCTATTGCTCCGGCAAGAGAAGTGGGGGAAGAATATTCTGCGACTATTTTCGATTATGTGTCTTTCTCGAGCCTCGTTTTTGTAGATGAACCCCGAGAGATTGAAAGAAGCTTTTCCCGGCAGGCGCGGCGCATGGAAGAGTTACTGGCGGCCGCTCAGGCTAAGGGGCTCAAGACGGATGGTACGGTTGCGCTTGCGTCCTGGAGCGAGATGGAAGATATCATTAGCCGTCATCCCGTCGTGCACCACGTTTTTTTCCCTGGACAACCAGGCGTTAGGCCTTTGTCCGTTTACCAGCACATATCGCAGAAGGAAATGGAGCCGTTTTTCGGTCAGGCAGAGTTGGCCAGAAAACGGATAAAAGAATGGGTCGAGCAGGGCTATTCGGTGATTGTGGCTGTCACAAACCGGAAAATGAAAAGTAAGATGGCCCAGGAGCTAGGTTGCACCGGTGTTCCTGGGGTTGTCTTTGCCGAATGGAATCTGGAAAAAGGGTTCGTCAGTCCCACTCTAAAAACCGCGGTTTTGTCGGATAAAGACATCTGGGGGAAGAAAACCACCAGATCAAGAGCTGCATCCCGGAAAGAAGCGGGCAAGCTGACTTTGGACTTGGAAGGCCTGCGGGCAGGCGACTACGTGGTTCACGAGAATCACGGCATAGGGCTTCTTCAAGGGGTTACACGCATGGAGGTTGACGGAGTCTCTAAGGAGTATCTCGTGCTTCAGTACGCAGGGGGAGACCGTCTGTACCTGCCTGTCGATAAGCTGGAAAAATTGACGAAGTACAACGGGCCCGATGATAAGGAGCCTCGCCTTTCCAAACTCGGGGGAACAGATTGGGAGAGGACCAAAGCCCGAGTCAGGGAATCGATCCGAGAAATGGCGGAAGAACTTCTGAGAATATATGCCGTGCGTCAGACAGTTCCCGGTTTTGCCTTTTCTCCTGACACCGTATGGCAGAAGGAATTCGAAGAAGCCTTCGAATACGAGGAAACGCCCGACCAGCTTCGGGCGGTGGCGGAAGTGAAAAGGGACATGGAAAAGCCCCGGCCCATGGACCGTTTGATCTGCGGAGACGTGGGCTATGGCAAGACAGAAGTGGCTCTCAGAGCCGCGTTCAAGGCGGTTATGGATCATAAGCAGGTGGCGATACTGGTTCCCACTACTATCTTGGCTGAACAGCATTATCAGACCTGCCGGGAGAGGTTCAAGGATACTCCGGTTGTCATCGAGGTGTTGAGTCGTTTCCGGACTCCTGCCCAGCAGAATCGTATCCTGGATGATCTGAAGAAAGGTGTTATCGACATAATTATCGGTACCCATCGACTGCTGTCAAAAGACGTTCAGTTCAAGGATCTGGGCTTGCTGGTGGTAGACGAAGAGCACCGTTTCGGTGTCAGGCAAAAGGAGAGGATAAAAGCTCTAAAAGAGACCGTAGATGTGTTGAGTTTGTCGGCTACTCCTATTCCCCGGACCCTTCATATGGCTTTGACCGGTCTTCGGGACCTTTCGGTTATAGAGACTCCTCCACCGGGGCGCTATCCCATCACGACATACGTCTTGGAATACAACGAGGACATAATCAGGGAAGCCATTAGGGCTGAGGTGGAAAGAGGAGGGCAGGTCTTCGCGGTACACAACCGGATACAGGACATAGAGCTTTTTCGGGATCATCTGCAGATGCTGGTGCCGGAGGTCAAAATGGAGATAGCCCACGGCCGGGTTCCTGAAGCCGAGCTCGCCGATATAATGAAACGTTTTCTCAATCAGGAATTTCAGGTGCTGGTCTGTACTGCCATCATCGAGTCGGGTTTGGACATGCCGAATGTTAACACCCTTATTGTAGACGAAGCCGACCGCCTGGGACTTGCTCAATTATACCAACTGCGGGGACGGGTTGGACGTTCCAGGCGCCTGGCCTATGCTTATTTCACATACCGTCCGGATAAATCGATAACAGAAGCGGCTCAGAAGAGACTGAACGCTATAAGGGAGTTCACCGAACTCGGGTCCGGTATGAAGATAGCCTTGCGGGACCTGGAAATCAGAGGGGCAGGAAACATATTGGGACCAGAGCAGCACGGGCATATAGCTGCCTTGGGGTTTGACCTGTACTGCCGGCTGCTGGAGGAAGAGACGGCCAAGTTGAAAGGCCAGCCGCGAGAAAAAGAACCGGAAACACTTGTGGATGTCAGGGTTGATGCCTTCATACCTGATGATTACGTGGGAGACGTGGGGCTTAAGCTGCAGATGTACCGCAGAGCCATGTTTGCGGCCAGTACCCGGGAAATCGATGAGATCCGGGAAGAGCTGAGAGAAAGGTTTGGAAAACTGCCGGCTCCGGTCGAGAATTTCTTGCGCCTTTCTCGCCTGCGGGTTTCCGCAAGGGGAAAAGACATAAGGAGCATTTCTACCGATGGGGGAATGATGCAGATAAAACTCGCTCGTCCTATCGACGGGGCCGCAGCCAAACTCCGGGTTTTGGGGCAAAAGCTGAAGGTTCCCGTGCGCTGTTCAGACAGATTCACCATTTCGGTGCCGTTTGAGGGCAGTCATAGCCTGGTGCTGCTGGAGGAGATTTTACAAGCCATCTAAAGCAGAAGCGAAATGTGGCATGACAAGGAAGCAAGCCGCGGTAAAAGGTGAATAAAGGTGTATTTTCAGTTATATACTATCACTGAAAACAAAAACTATATGTCATTTCCGCGAGAAGGAGGGATGGGAGCCGGATGAAAGCAACAGGTATCGTAAGGCGCATAGATGATCTGGGCAGAGTAGTAATACCGAAGGAAATAAGGAGAACCTTGCGCATACGAGAAGGCGACCCCTTGGAGATCTTTGTAGACCGGGAAGGCGAAGTCATCCTCAAGAAATACTCACCTATAGGCGAATTAGGGGATTTTGCCCAGGAATACGCAGACTCTTTGCACGAAACCATCAACCAGATAGCCTTGATTGCGGACCGAGATAATGTCATCGCGGTAGCAGGGGCTCCGAAGAAGGAGTTCATAAACAAACCCATAGGTCCTGCCGTAGAAAAGACTCTTGAAGACCGGCGCGCCGTGGTTATGAACGGTGTTGGGGATCATCCTTACTGCAAAGGGTGTCCCGTGTTGGAATCGGGGGATGGTAACTGCAAGATAACCGCCCAGGTTATCGCTCCTATAATTTCCCAAGGGGATCCGATAGGAGCGGTGATTATAATGTCGAAGGAATCGGGAGCGAGGATGGGAGATCTGGAACAAAAATTAGCCGAGACGGCGGCCGGATTCTTAGCCAAACAGATGGAACAATAATTCCCGCGGCCTTCGATGAAGGCCGTTTTTCTTTGGTCTGCTCTAATTTCACAGTTTCCTTTTTGGGAGGCGGGAGATAAACTAATAGCTGTGGGCCTAAGAGTTTCGGGGAGGAGAATCAATGGTAAGGAAACAGAATTTTTTGGTGGGAGCCTTCATTCTCGCAGTGGCCGGAGCAGTAAGCAAAGCCTTGGGGGCGGTCTACCGCATACCTTTGGCAAGGCTCATAGGGGGAGAAGGGATGGGCCTGTACCAGATGGCCTATCCCATCTATACGACCATCTTGGCCTTGGCCACGGCGGGAGTTCCGGTGGCCATATCGGTTTTGGTAGCGAGAAAAGAGACCGAGGGCTTAAGGGGAGACAGTAACCGAATATTCAAGGTTTCATTGGCGGGACTGGCTGTAGTCGGATTGCTCCTTTCTCTGGCGGTCTGGCACGGGGCCGGGTTTTTGGCCCGCAGCGTCTTACATGAGCCCCGGGCCCAGTACCCCATCATGGCTGTGGCCCCCGCTATTTTCTTTGCCGGATTAATGTCGGTTTTTCGTGGGTATTTCCAGGGGCACCAGTGGATGGTGCCTACGGCCGTTTCTCAGGTTGTAGAACAGGTATTTCGGGTAACTTTTGTGCTTATTCTGGCCTATCTCCTCTTCCCGCGCGGACTCGAGTACGCGGCCGCAGGCGCTACTTTTGGGGCAGTAGTCGGCGGGGTAGCGGGACTTGCCTTACTCCTTTATTTTTATGCCCGCTTTCGCAACCAAACCAAGAAAGTCTCGGAAAAACCAGTTTGTTCGAAAGAACCCCCTCTTGCCCTTGGCTGGCAGGTTGTCAAACTTGCAGTTCCCATTTCCTTCGGGGCGGTAGTCGTTCCTTTGGTGCAGATGCTGGACGCAGTCATAGTGCCGGTTAGGCTCATGGCTTCAGGTTATTCTACGAGCCAAGCCACTGCTCTTTACGGTCAGTTATCGGGCATGGCTTCTGTTCTCATCAACCTTCCTACTATTTTTACCATAGCCATAGCTACCAGTCTGGTTCCGGCAGTATCCGAGGTCGCAGCTCGTGAAGACTGGTCCCAGCTGCGGGCGCGGGTTAACAACGGCATACGTGCGGCAATGTTAATTGCCCTGCCTTCGGCGGCAGGGCTTTACGTGCTTGCCCGGCAGATCACCGACCTCTTGTTCGCCAGTCCGGAAGCAGGCATACCGCTTGAACCCTTGGCCTTTTCCGTCATTGTGCTGGCTGCCTTCCAGGTGTCCAGCTCTTCTTTGCAGGGTTTGGCAAGGCCGGACATTCCGCTCCGGAATCTAGTAATTGTGGGTGCGCTTAAAGTATTTTTTAATTATTATCTCACGGGCACTTTTCTAGGGATAAGAGGTCCGGCCATCGGTACGGTAGTGGCTTTCTTTATAGGGTCATGTTTGAATTTTTATGAACTGAAAAAATTGAGCCGGGTGACGTTTGAAGCCAGAAGGATAACGAAATTAGCTGCAGCAACCGTTCTCATGGCAGTGGGAGTAAAACTTGCCTACCACTGGCTGGTTGCGCACGGGCTTTATTCGTATTACGCGACCGTAGGCGCCATCGGGATAGGGGTGTGCCTGTACGGAGGAATCCTGTTCCTTATTCGCGAACTTGATATTAATACCATCCGTACCCTGTTAAAGGTAAGGTAGATTCCGGCGACAGTTAAGTTAATATGGAGGTCTGCGCCATGAGCAAGTATCCTTTGGACCGGCTAGTAGAGGTCATGGAGAAGTTGCTTTCCCCGGAAGGCTGCCCCTGGGACCGGGAACAGACCCATGCCTCGTTGACCAGGTATCTCATCGAGGAAGCGTACGAAGTGGTAGATGCCGTGTGGGCCAACGACATGGACAAGCTGAAAGAAGAGCTGGGAGATGTCCTCCTCCAGGTGGTGTTTCACTCCGTGCTGGCTGCCAAGGAGCAGGTGTTTGATATCAACGACGTGATAGCAGGTGTCACCGAAAAGATGATTAGCCGACATCCTCATGTTTTCGGATCTCTGATCCTCTCGACTAGCAGCGAGGTACTGGATAGATGGGAGGGGTTCAAGAAAAAGGAAGGGAAAAAGAGGGTTTTAGAAGGCATCCCCAAGAGCTTACCGGCATTGATGAGGGCGGAAAAGCTCCAGGCCAAGGCCGCGAGGGTCGGTTTCGACTGGCCTGATGTCGAGGGGGCCTTAGAGAAAGTGGCGGAAGAGATAAGGGAACTGGCTGAAGCCAAGCGGCCGGAAAATGTGGCCGCAGAAATGGGGGACATACTTTTTGCCGTGGTTAATGTTGCTCGTTTCCTGGGGGTAGATCCCGAGGAGGCTTTGCAGAAAACCAACGACAAGTTCGAGCGTAGGTTCAACTTTATAGAGGACAGCCTCATAAGTCAGGGGAAAACCTGGGACGAGATGAGCTTGGAAGAGCTCGATGGGCTGTGGGAAAAGGCCAAGTCTCACGTTTTTAAGGATGATGTGTAAAAAGTTTGCAACCAAAGAAGGAAAGAAAGCTTTGGTAGCGAATAGGCACTATAGTCTATAGTAAAGGAGGGGATAGGCTTGAACAAAACGGATCTCGTTGCCCGAGTGGCGAGTAAGGCGAACATGACCAAGAAGGACGTAGAGAAGGTTCTCAACACTCTCTTTGCCACCATAGAAGAAGCCCTGAGGGATGGCAGCAAGGTACAGCTGGTCGGATTCGGCACTTTTGAGGTAAGGGAGAGGCAAGCAAGAAAGGGGCGGAATCCGCAGACCGGAGAAGAGATCGAGATCCCGGCTACCAGGATACCTGCTTTCAGGGCGGGAAAAGCGCTCAAGGACGCGATCGGATAAAGTGAGACTGGATAAGTTCCTCAAGGTGTCACGCCTCATCAAACGCCGGACGGTGGCCAAGGACTTTGCCGACCATGAGAGGGTGCTGGTTAACGGGAGAGTGGCCAAACCGGCCACTGAGGTGCACCCGGGAGACCTCATCACCATCCAGTTCGGGGTGCGAAAAATGGTGGTCAAGGTGCTGGAGGTAAAAGAAACGGTCCGGGCTTCGGACGCGGCCCGGCTGTACCAGATAATCGAGGATTCATGAAGTGCGTAGGATACATACCCTGAATCGCCCGCAAAAGGGGCGGTTTTTTTCTTGATCTTTTGACGGGTTTAGGTTCTATAGAAAAAGACGCCCACATATATTGGTCATGAGTACAGGCCGAGGAGGGGTAGGACGTGGCCGATCATTCTCTAACCTTGACCAACTGCCAGCATCTTAGTTTGACCGGGGTAACCAACGTGGATAGCTTTGACGACAACCAGATCGTGTTGAATACAGTACAAGGGCCTTTGTTCTTGCGGGGGGAAGACCTGCACATCACTCAGCTCAATCTGGAGCAGGGAATAGTTGCTGTAGAAGGGAGCAGGCTTACCAGTCTAGAGTATAGGCCTGTTCAGCAGAGGCTTAAGGACAAGAGCCGCAGAGTATTCGAGCGCCTTTTGCGATAGGGCCGCAGCCGGATCACGGGGAGGCTTTAGGGAAGGAGGGCCCGGGCTTGAAGCTGCTGGTCTCTCAAACCACCGAATTTACGCTGACCGTCGCGCTAGGTCTTTTGCTGGGGATGTTCTTTCACGCCTATCATGTCATCATGAAAAGAATCGGGCTCGGCCGGTTTGCCTTGTATTTTTTTGACCTCTTATTCTGGCTGTTGATGGTAGTGCCTGTTTTCTTGGCTCTGTTGTTAATAAATCACGGGGAAATGAGGAGCCACGTGCTTGTGGCTCTGATTCTTGGTGCGTTGATCTACCGTATGTATCTGTGGAAAAAAACGGACAAACTTATGTCGGCTGCGGCCGAAGGTCTGACGCGGGTTTGTTCCCAAGTATTTCGCTCTCTGTCTTATCCCTGGGTTAATGCGTATAGATCCGCGAAATCCCAGATCTGGGCTTTATTTGCCAATTATAAAGGGCCGGATGACGAGGAGATTAAATAGGCGCAAAAAAAAATTTTCGCCCGGCAGGAGATAAGACGCCGATGAAGAATTGTAATAGAACCGTAATAAATTTATACACAACCTGTGGAAAAAATGTGGACATCAGGTGGCAGCTATAGATGAAGATTGAGATCAGAGGCGCTGAAAAACTCAGTTTCCGGGAACGCCAGGTAGTCGTGCTCAAAGAGATGGGCAGGAGCACAGAGGCTATCGCCCGAACCTTAGGTATCAGCGCCAGCACCGTAGCGACTCTTTACAACCGGGCCCGGAGCAAAGGCTACGAGGTTGTGATAGTCATTCCCGGCCAAGTTTTGGGCGTTATGGGGGCGGAAGATGAGGACGAAATACCGGACAAAGGATAGACCGGGGCTTTCCCGGGGCAAGAGGAAAAGGAAACTTTTTGTATTAGCCTTGGCCCTTGCGTTTTTAGCTTTTTGGTTTGGCCCTCAGGTAAAAACATTGTGGGAGATGCACCAGGAAATCCAGGCATTAGAAGAGCAAAAAGCCGAACTGCTGAAGAAAAAGGCAGAACTTATCCGTATAGAACGTGAGCTGCACACGGACGAAGCTATCGAGAAAATGGCCCGCGAACAACTGGGAATGGTTAGGCCGGGAGAAAAGGTCTTGGTCAAGGTACTGCCGGAAGAAAGTTCGGCTGGCGCGGGATATTGACAGAGGCCACCGCATCTTAGTAAAATTAAGCCATAACTAGAATTGGGGGGCCATATATCTGTATGCCTATTGAACAGCAACAAGTTATTCCGGGCGCGATTGTGGAGGGAGTGGTGCAGGGGATCACCAGGTTTGGAGCCTTCGTGGAGCTTCCGGACGGCAGGGTTGGATTAGTACACATATCGGAGATCGCCGACACCTACGTGAAAGACGTGAAGGATTTTTTGCAGGAGGGTCAGAGGGTCAAGGTCAAAGTATTGAATGTGGCTGATAACGGAAGGGTTGGGTTGTCCGTTCGGCAAGCCAGAGAAAGGGAAAGGCAACATCGGGAAGCCGCAGCCATGAGTCTGGAGGACAAGATAAGCAAGTTTTTGAAAGAAAGCGACGAAAAGCTGGCGACCCTTAAGCTAAAGCGGGATACCAGAAGAAGGAACCGTTATTCCTAGCAGATTCGTCTCACAAGCGACACTCGGTAGCGAGTGTCTTTTTATTTTTTTCGCCTCGAGGTGGTTGTTTTGAGAATTGCAGCAGCCGATATCGGCACCAATTCCTGCAGGCTTCTAATAGCCGAGATCATAGAAGGCAGGCTGGTGGCCGTTCTCAAGAAAGTGGTATCTACCCGCCTGGGAGAGGGGCTTTTGGAGAGCGGTTGGCTCCACCCTAAGGCTATCAAGAGAACCGTCGACTGCCTTTTGAATTTCCGGGATATAATCCACGGCTACCAGGTGACTTCCTATAGGGTGGTGGCAACCAGTGCGGTTCGGGAAGCGGTTAACCGGGAAGACTTTTTGGCGGTGGCTGAAGAAGAAACCGGGCTGTCTATACAGGTTATAGACGGGGAAGAAGAAGCGCGGCTGGTGTGGGAAGGAGTGGCCCGGAGTCTTAGTTTCCGCGAACTTCCTCTAGTGGCGGATCTCGGAGCAGGAAGCACGGAGTTCATATATGCAGGGGAAAACCCGGTAATAAAAAGCGTCAAGGTAGGGGCGGTCAAGGCCACTGAAGGCAACTGGTCAAAGGAAGAAATCTGGGCCGAACTAAGCGAAGTGCTCAAGCTCGCGCCCCGGTTTCAAAAGAACCCGCTGGTACTGACTGGAGGGACCCCTACCACTCTGGTGGCTATAAAGAAAGGGCTAACCCAGTATGATCCGGACCTGGTGCACGGCCAGAAACTGACCTACCGCGACGTGGAGGATTTGTATCAGATGCTTGACAGTATGCCCCTCGACCTCCGCCGCCGGCTGCCGGGACTGCAGCCGGAACGGGCGGATATAGTAGTCAAGGGGGTGCTCATCGTCCTTGTCATCATGGAAGGGTTCGGCAAGGACGAGGTAACCGTGAGCGAAAGCGATCTGCTCGAAGGCATCGTATGGGGATTAGCCGGTGCTTCGCCCTGGTGTCTAAAAGTATAGATCTCTGGCTCCGGCTTCGATCATTTGGAGCCTTTCTACGGTTTTGGCCCTGACCTTATCGCTCTTGATGTAGCCGAGATGTTCCTGGATAGTCTTTTCCCCGACCTCTTTAGTTTCCGGGGAGGCGTAGTCTTCCAGGTATTCTTTAAAGGTCAGTATGGCGTTGGGCTGACATACGTTGGAGATTTGCCCGGTTTTCGCCAGGGCCATGAAACGGTCCCCGGTGCGTCCGCTCCTGTAACAGGCCGTGCAGTAACTGGGAATGTAGCCGGACAGGCATAGGCTGCGGATGAGTTCGTCGGGGCTTCTTTCGTCTGCCACTTCGAACTGGGCCGTATTGCAAGCGCTGCCGCCTTCTTTTTCTTCCCGGTATCCACCGACGCCCGTGCAGGAACCGGCGCTGATCTGGGATATGCCTAGCCCGAACAGCTCGTCACGGTAACCGGGAGCCTCGCGGGTAGAAAGTATCATGCCTGTGTAAGGTACTGCCAGCCGCATAACCGCGATGATCTTGCGGAAATCGTCGTCAGAAACCAGGTAAGGGAAGTTATCAAGAGAAACCCCTTCTGCCGGCCGCAGGCGCGGGAATGATATGGTATGGGGACCTACACCGAAAGTTTGGTCCAAATGCCTGGCGTGCATCAGCAGGCCCATTACTTCAAAACGGTAATCGAAGAGTCCGAAAAGAACGCCCAACCCCACGTCATCACAGCCGCCCTGCATGGCCCGGTCCATAGCGGTTAAGTGGAACAGGTAATCCGATTTTGGGCCGCTGGGATGCATCTTGGCGTACGTCTCGTGGTGATAAGTCTCCTGGAAGAGAACGTAGGTGCCGATACCGGCCTCTTTCAGTTTGCGGTAGTTTTCCACTGTGGTCGCTGCGATGTTGACGTTGATCCTGCGTATATTCCCGTTGGCCTCGCGCACGCTGTAAATAGTCTGCATGGCCTCCACCACGTATTCGATAGGAGACTCGACAGGATGTTCCCCGGTCTCCAGGGCTATGCGCTTGTGCCCCATCTGCTCCAGGATGCGGACCTCTTCGGCTATTTCATCCATGGTCAGCTTGCGCCGGGTCAAGTTCTTGTTAGAACGGTGGTACCCGCAGTACACGCAGTCGTTTATGCAGTAGTTGCTGATGTACAGGGGAGCGAAGAAAACCATTCTTTTGCCGTAGATCTTTTCCTTGATCTCCCGGGCTGTGGCGTACATCTCTTCCAAAAGCTCCGGGTCCTCAACCTGGATCAGGGCCGCTACTTCGATAGGCTCCAGTCCTTTGGCTTCGCGGGCCTTTTCTATGATCTTACGGATGTCTTCTTTGCTGAACTTTCTTCCCTGTTCCAAAAGAGACCATATTTCTTCTTCATTAATAAAATCAACCGCCTGATATGCCATTTCTCCTCATCTCCTCACTCGTACCATTAATTTCTGATTCTTACCCTCTACTCTCAAATCCCCAAATCTCAATTCTTAACTCTCAATTCTCAATTCGTAATTCTTAATTCTCAATTCTCAATTCTCAATTCTTACCCCCTTCTTCCCTTCACCGTACCCTGACGACACGCGCCTGCCCAACCGGGTGACAAGCTCCACGGCCGCGGCTTTGAGAGACGCGGGATCATCTTCAGCCTCCGCCTTGGCCGGATAGATCTCGTATAACCGGCGGTACTTCAGGGGAGTAAGGTTCAACATCAAGACGTTGGCCCCGGCCAACAATCCTTCGCGCCGCCCTTCTTTATCAATTGAACCCAGGGCCGTGGTAGAGGGAAGATTCGCCCATGGCAGCAATAGTCTGGTAACGGCTAATACCTTCAGGGTCAAAGACGCAGTACCGGCTGGGCACGAGGCCAGCGGAGTAGCCGGATGCGGGATAAAGGGACCGATACCGGCCATCGAAAGCCCTAACTTTCTCATGAGAAAGATGTCGTCGGCTATGCTGGCCAGGGTTTGGCCGGGAAGGCCGACCATGATGCCTGAACCAACCTCATAGTCGAGATCCCTCAGTTGATACAAACATTCCAGTCTTTGAACCAAGGAACATCCGGGCCGCAGCCGCCGGTACAGCTCCGGGTCTGATGTTTCAAACTTCAAGAGATAACGGTCGGCTCCTGCCTTTTTCCAGGCGGCGTAATCTTCGCGGCTCCTTTCCCCCACGCTCAATGTGACCGCCACATCCATCGCCTTGATCTCCGAGACCAGTCCGGCTATGATCGACGTCGTGAAGAAGGGATCTTCTCCCGACTGTAGGACTATAGTCCTAAACCCCATAGAAACCGCTTGTTCCGCCGTCTCGAGAATCTCTTCGGTATCCATGCGATAACGGGCTAACCCTCTGTTGTGACGGCTGATACCGCAGTACAGGCAGGCGCGGGAGCAGTAGTTTGAAAACTCAATGATCCCGCGCAGGTGGACCTCGCCGCCCACGTTGCGTTCTCTCACCTCATTGGCCTGAGAAAACAGCTTTTGCAGGTCTTTTTCGTCTTCCAAGCTGAGCAGGAACTCCACGTCTGCCTTTGACAAGGAACCCGTATTTTCGTATTCGGCTATGACCCTATCCACGTCACTCATAAGCCATCTCTTTCTTCCCGGTTGCCACAGATTAGCACTGATTAACAATTATTGACGGCGATTTGACGCAGATTTACGCAGATTAATACTGATTTACGGAGATTTATAATTGATTAATACTGATTAACACCGATTTTAATCACCGCTAGAGGATGAAAACTTTGATCTTCCGTCAATATGTTGGGAAAAATCTATTTTAGAAAAAATCTGCGTTAATCAGGGTCAAAAAATAACATCTGTGTCCAATCTATGTTAATCAGTGGCACTATTTGCTGGCCAGGGCGCTTTTGACCTTGACCCCTCTCAATTTCCCGAGTTTCCCGGTCATAGCCCCGATCTCGTCGGTTGACCCGTCCACGATGAGGGCGATGACCGATACCTCTCGTTCCCGGTAGGGCAGCCCCATCCTGCCTACGATGATATCCGCGTAGTCGCTTAAGATACGGTTCATGACCGGGACCGATTCCCGGTTCTCGACTATGATGCTTACCACTCCGAGCCTCTTGCTGTCCAACGTCTTCACCCTGCTTTTTTGCTAAATTAAAAAGCCTACCCGGAATCGTTCCAAGCAGGCTTAAAAACGCACACTATCAACCACCTCCCCTTTAACTAAGAGACAACTCCTCGTTAGCAGGATCTGTGTCGGCGAAGCCCCTTGGACTCAGATGCATCCTCGTCGTCAGGGTTCATGAATTTTAACTTTGTGTACATTTTAACATATGTGCAGCATGGAGTCCATGGTTATCGTGTATGCAAAATCGCAGCCGTTGTTAGCAAACCGACATTGAGATATCTGTCAGACCGGTATTCAGCGCCAGCCTGGAGCTGCGGTTTTGTGTCTTGCCATGGCCGAGACGCATCTGGGGCCAGCAAGGGACTGCAGAAGAACAGGACTAGGAAGAGGTCCGGCTGAGTCATAGCTTGGGGCAACGTGGCGGCGATACAATGTATAATGTAAATGTATAAGAATGGGATGTGGTTACGCTTACGGGCCTTTACACCGGGATTTCTGAGGAAGGAGGAAGTCGACGAGAGTCGAAAGATTAACATGTTTTGATTGCGGCGTGTATACAATCTACAGTTTGGGTGCGGTTCTTACAAGGATGTTACCACAACGTTGGCTGAAGTCGCAAGGGGGAGGGAGGTGAATCGTATGGCCAATTACAAAGACATCATCGCCCGGTACCAGGATGTCCCAGGCGGCATCATCGAGGCCTATCACGCTTTGCAACGCGAGTACAACTACATACCGCGCGAGGCGGTGAAGGAAGTGGCCAAGGCATTCCGGGTTTCCGAGGCTCAGGCTTACGGGGTCGCCACTTTTTACTCGTACCTGTCGGTAGAGCCCAGGGGGAAATACATCATCCGCATGTGCGAAAGCGCTCCCTGTCACATAGCCGGGGCCGATGCGGTTATCAAGGCGTTTGAGCGGGAACTAGGGATTAAGGTGGGCCAAACCACGCCCGACGGGAAATTCACCCTGGAACTGACAGAATGTGTAGGGCAGTGTCAAGAAACACCTGTTATTACGGTTAACGGTGTGCCGTACCCGGGGGTTACACCGGAAGAGGTTCCTGCGATACTGGCTTTGTGTAAGTGATATCCCTGAGGAAAGGAGGTTTGCATGAATGGCGGAAGAACTGCGTATCGTACTGCGAAACGCCGACAAGATAGATGCCGGCAACATCGACGATTATATTAAGGCCGGGGGCTACGCAGCCTTGGAAAAAGCCCGGAGCATGGATCCCAAGGCGGTTATAGAAGAAGTGAAAAGAGCCAACCTTAGAGGCCGCGGCGGGGCCGGATTTAATGCGGGGTTGAAGTGGAGCTTCGTTCCTCCTGCCGACGTAAAATATGTAGTCTGTAATCTGGATGAAGGCGAACCAGGGACGTATAAGGACCGGACCATAGTTCAAAAAGACCCGCACACGTTACTAGAAGGCATGGCTATATGTGGTCATGCCATAGGTTCGCGTAAGGGCTACATCTACTGCCGCGGGGAATACCCGTACGTGGTCGAGCATCTTAACCGGGCTATCGCCCAGGCCAAAAGTAAAGGTGTTTTGGGAGATTTCGACATCGAGGTTCGCATGGGCGGGGGAGCTTACGTGTGCGGAGAGGAAACGGCTCTCATAGAATCCATCGAAGGTCACCGGGGGGAACCCCGATTTAAACCGCCTTTTCCTGGAGTAGCCGGGTTATGGGGTAAACCCACGGTCGTAAACAACGTGGAGACCTTTGCCAACGTGCCGGAAATAATTAACAAGGGTGCCGACTGGTTTGCCGCTATAGGTGCTCCAAGTTATCCCGGCACCAAAGTGCTGACGCTGACCGGGGATGTAGTAAACCGGGTGGCGATAGAGGTGCCGACTAATACCACTATCAGGGAGGTCATCTACGAATTTGGCGGAGGCATCAGGAACGGGCGTAAACTGAAGGCCGTACAGATCGGCGGAACCTCAGGTGCATTCATTCCCGAATCTCTTCTGGACACTCCTATCGATTTCGATTCCATGCGTGCCATTGGTGCCACCCTAGGAACCGGCGCCGTCTTCGTCATGAATGAAACGCGGGATATTGTCGACGTCGTCACCAGGATAGCCAAGTTCTTTGAACACGAATCATGCGGTAAGTGCAATCCCTGTCGGGAAGGTACGTTCAGGTGCTATGAAATCATGAAGAAGATCAACCGGGGAGCAGCGAGGGCTCAGGATATAGACAACATAACGGTACTTGCCCGGGTTATGCAGCGAGCAGCTCTCTGCGGGCTGGGCCAGGCAGCTCCCACACCGATTGTGACTACTTTGCAGCACTTCAGGCATGAGTACGAGCGTAAGCTCCTATCCTAAGAGAAAGGAGGATGAAGATGGTAACACTGACTATAAACGGCAAAGAAGTGCAGGCGCCTGATGGCAGTACCATTCTGGAAGCATGCCGGTTAAACGGCATCGAGCTGCCGACTCTTTGCTACGATCCGGATCTTAGGCTGGCCGGTTCGTGCCGGATGTGTATAGTCGAGGCCAAGGGCCGGCCCTTGTTTCTGGCGGCCTGCGTGGCACCGGCCGAAAACGGCATGGTGATTGAAACCCACAGCCCGGATATAGTAGAGGCCCGCAGAGTGATTCTGGAATTACTGCTGGCGCGTCACGGGGGCAACTGCTTGACCTGTGAAAAGAACGGGGATTGCAAATTGCAGGATTATTGCTACGAATACGGAGTATCCGATTCCAGGTTTAGGGATGGGGGAAGGCCCCAGTATCCCATCGATGACCCCAACCCGTTCATTGAAAGAGACTACAACAAATGCATCATGTGTACTCGCTGTGTCCGGGCTTGTGAAGGGATAACTATGGCTCGGGCCATTAATGTGGCTGAACGCGGGCACAACGCCAAGATCGCGACCGCTTTTGACGGCAACCTGGCTGATTCTCCCTGCGTTTTCTGCGGTCAGTGCATTATGGTGTGTCCCGTAGGCGCTTTGACCAGCAAGGTAAGTGCAGGAAAGGGCAGGCCCTACCAGGTAGAAAAGGTACTGACCACCTGTACCTACTGCGGCACCGGATGCACTTTGGAACTGAACGTAAAAGACAACCGGGTAGTAGGGGTAACCTCTAACCGCTCTCTTAACTGGAGCCCGGTCAATAAAGGAGCCCTGTGTGTCAAAGGCCGGTTCGGGTGGGATTTCATCCATTCACCTGAGCGCTTGACCACTCCGCTAATTAATGAAAACGGTCAATTCCGGGAAGCGTCCTGGGATGAGGCCCTGGAACTCGTAGCCTCGCGTTTACAGGAGATCAAGCAAACAAGCGGGCCCGAGTCCATAGCGGTTTTCACCTCGGCCCGGATAACCAATGAAGAAAACTACCTGGCCCAGAAATTTGCGCGGGCCGTCCTTGGAACCAACAACGTGGACCACTGTGCGCGTCTCTGACACTCCGTTACTGTCGCCGGTCTGGGGACAGCATTCGGAAGCGGAGCAATGACCAACTCCATTAATGAACTGGAGGAGGACGCCAAGGCCATTTTTGTTATAGGATCCAACACTACGGAAAATCACCCGGTCATAGGAATGAAGATTAAAAAGAACGTCCTGGAGAACGGAGCTAAGTTGATAGTGGCGGACCCGCGCCGTATCGACTTAGCCGAAATAGCGGACGTCTACCTGCAACACAGACCTGGAACCGACGTGGCCCTCCTTAACGGGATAATGAATGTCATCATCAGCGAAGGGCTGGCCGATCAAGAGTTTATAGCTGCCAATACTGAAGGATACGAAGCTATGGCCCAGGTAGTGGCGAAGTATACACCGGAATACGTAGAAACCATTACCGGAGTACCGGCTGCCGATATACGTCGGGCGGCCCGTATCTATGCCGAAGCCGAGGCTGCGGTCATTTGTTATGCCATGGGCCTGACACAACACAGCACTGGTACGGATAACGTCAAATCGGTGTGCAACTTGGCCATGCTCACAGGCAACATCGGTCGTCCGGGCACTGGAGTCGACCCCCTGAGAGGCCAGAACAATGTACAGGGAGCCTGTGATATGGGCGGGCTACCCAATGTGTTCACCGGCTATCAGCAGGTGGCGAACGACGAAGCGCGGGCGAAGTTTGAAAAGGCGTGGAGTGTTTCGCTCTCAGGAAAACCTGGTTTGACCCTGACGGAAACCATCAACAAAGCCTACGCAGGAGAGATAAAGGCTCTGGTTGTCATCGGCGAGAATCCCATGATGAGCGACCCGGACCTGCACCATGTGAAAGAGGCTTTAGAAAAACTGGAATTCCTGGTGGTGCAGGATATCTTCCTGACCGACACCGCGAGATACGCCGACGTTGTGCTGCCGGGAGCCTGTTTTGCCGAAAAAGAAGGAACATTCACCAACACCGAGAGAAGGGTTCAACGGGTGCGCAAGGCCGTAGAGCCCCCGGGGCAAGCCAAGGTAGACTGGCAGATAATCTGTGAACTGGCTGGGAAGATGGGGTATCCGATGAACTACAGCTCAGCAGAAGAGATATTTGAAGAGATTCGCAGCCTTACTCCTTCCTACGCCGGGATGACGTATGCCCGCCTGGAAGGTAAAGGCCTGCAATGGCCCTGCCCATCAGAGGATCACCCTGGGACTCCTTTCCTGCACAAGGACGGGAAGTTCACTCGGGGCAAAGGCGCTTTTTCTGCAATTGAATACAAAGAACCCGCGGAAGTTACAGACGAAGAATACCCGTTGATTTTGACTACAGGCCGCAACCTATTCCATTATCATACCGGAACAATGACCCGTCGATCTTCGGCTCTTCATCAGCATGTGCCTGAGGCTGAAGTGGAGATCAACCCGGCCTTGGCCGCCAGGCTGGGCATTGAGAACGGGGAAAAGGTGAGGCTGTCAACCCGCAGAGGGAGTGTGGAAGTCAAAGCCAAGATAACTGATATCTTGGAGGCAAACGTAGTGTTCATGACCTTCCACTTTGCCGAAGCGGCGGTCAACTGGCTTACGAACGCGGATTCGCTCGATCCGGTG
This sequence comes from uncultured Syntrophothermus sp., assembly GCA_964405385.1. GTDB lineage: Bacteria > Bacillota > Syntrophomonadia > Syntrophomonadales > Syntrophothermaceae > Syntrophothermus. Next base: position 27,799 of record CAYONS010000002.1, on the reverse strand, counting down.
GCTAAGATACCCGAATACAAGGTATGCGCGGCCAGGCTGGATAAGATCTAGAACCGGATCGTGTAATCAGGGTACGCCGGGCATGGGCCTTAAGGCATTGACGGATGCAGGCTCGAGCCCGGTAGTATCTTGGGTGTTGAAGTACGGAACCGGCAAAGGGGGGATGCCAAGATAAGGAACTAGGCAGTTGTTTGTGCCTAAAGGTACAGGGAGTGATTCGGGTAATCTCCTTGGCCTTTGGTCTCAGAAACTTGTTCAAACGGCTAGTGCCAAAATTTATGTCTTAGCAGGGGAGAGTGAATAGCAAATGAATTTTCTAGCACCGCCCGAAATAGCAGCTACTGCATGCAGCGTAGGGTAAGCCAAAGGGAAATTACCTATAGCCAAAATGTTCGTGCTCGGTATATTGGCAGGGGTGTATATCGGATTTGGAGCCAATCTGGCTACCATGGTCGGTCACGATATACCCAAATACCTAGGCAACGGTTTCGGCCAGTTCATGTTCGGAGCCGTATTTACTGTCGGCCTGATGTTGGTGGTTATCGGCGGGGCGGAACTGTTCACCGGGAACAACATGTTCCTGATGGTTTCCGCCCTGGAGGGCAAAAGCACCTGGGGAGAATTGTTGTATAACTGGGTGGTAGTCTGGGTTGCCAATCTGGTGGGCTCACTGCTCCTGGTCTACATTATAGTGGGTGGATTTTATGGAATTCAGCCTGATGGCACCGTTTCGGCCGGCATGTTCAAGGGTGCGGTAGGAGCCAAGTCATTGGCTATTGCTCAAGGCAAACTCAGCCTGACCTGGAGCGCGGCCTTCTGCCGGGCCATTCTCTGTAACTGGCTCGTATGTATGGCAGTATGGCTGGCCCTGGGCAGCAAGGACGTGGTCGGCAAGATATTCTCTTGCTTCTTCCCCATCATGGCCTTCGTTGCCAGCGGTTTTGAACACAGCGTTGCCAATATGTTCTTTATCCCTATGGGTCTCGAAGTGGCCAAGATACCGGCAGTAGTGGATGTGGCGGCAAGAACCGTCCTGACTCCGGAGCAGGCAGCTCTACTGGCTGCGGGCGGCAGCCTGCCCCCAGAGGCTATAGCTGCTATGGACGCTTTTAAGGCTAAAGTGGCTGAGCTATTTACCTGGAAGAACTTCTTCCTGAAAAATCTTGTGCCGGTTACATTAGGAAACATCGTGGGTGGCGGGTTCTTCGTGGGAACGCTGTACTGGTTTTCCTACCTGAAAAAATCGGCTCCTGCCGTCCCGACCAGTACCTCCAAGAGCGCCGGGGCCTAAAGCAGCAAACAATACCCACTTCCAGTTTTTGCATAACGGGGCGATCCGCTCTGCGGGTCGCTCCATTTATTTTGCCATGGGCGCTTAACCACGCCCATGACTGGCAGAAAGGCCCGCAGCTCGTCTATGAAAAATGTTACGGTTGCACCTACAAAAAAAGAAGGAATTTCACTTGAAATATCGAAATACAACTAGGCTGACTTCTGGCTCAGAATAGTCAGGCATATAGACCCTATGGATGCGGTCCCGGCTCAGCGCATGTCGCAAACGGTAACTTTAACAGGGATGTGTCTGGCCAGGGATTTTAGAAAAAGATGGTTTTTTCAGTACACTTGAGCAGAAAGGAGGTGGACAGATGGTCGACTACAAAGCAATACTGGAAAAGTACAAGGATCTGCCCGGAGGTATCATCGAGGCGTTCCATGCTATTCAGAAGGAACAGAGCTACCTTCCTGAAGAAGTGATCATCGCCGCAGCTGAGGTATTCAATATCCCGGTAAAGGACGCCTACGGGGTTGCAACCTTCTATTCCATGTTCTCCGTCAAACCCAGGGGCAAAAACATCATCCGCATTTGTGAAAGTGCTCCCTGCCACATTGCCGGAGCGGCAGAAGTAGTCGCGGCACTGGAAAACGAACTGGGTATTAAGATGGGCGAGACTACTCCGGACGGCAAATTCACTCTGGAGTTCACCGAATGCGTGGGTCAGTGCCAAGCCACACCGGTGATCACCATCAACGGGAAGCCTTATGGTGATGTTACTCCCGAGAAGATCCCGGCAATCCTCGCCGAGTACAAGTAAGTTGCTACGAATTCAGAGAACTGGAAGGAGGGTAATTCCTGATGGCCGAGGAACTGCGCGTAGTGCTGCGCAACTACGGCAAGATTGACCCCCTCAACATCGATGATTACATCAATGCCGGGGGTTACAAGTCGCTGGAAAAGGCCCGCAGCATGAGCCAAATGGACGTAATCCAGGAAGTCAAGAAATCTGGCCTGAGGGGTCGCGGGGGCGCCGGGTTTAATGCCGGTCAGAAGTGGTTGTTTGCCTACCAAGCTCAGGCCGACCAGAAGTACGTCATATGCAACGCCGACGAAGGAGAACCTGGAACTTACAAAGACCGCATAATCATGGAGAGCGATCCCCACAGCGTATTGGAAGGAATGGCAATCTGCGGATACGCCATCGGTGCGAATAAAGGCTATATTTACTGCCGGGGCGAATATCCGTACGTGGTAGAGATTCTCAATACCGCCATTTCCCAGGCCAAAGCCAAAGGGGTGCTAGGAGATTTCGATGTCGAAGTGCGCATGGGAGCAGGAGCCTATGTGTGCGGTGAAGAAACGGCTCTCATCGAATCCATAGAAGGTAACCGCGGGGAGCCGCGCTACAAGCCGCCGTTCCCGCCGGTAAGCGGTCTGTGGGGCAAGCCTACCATTGTTAACAACGTTGAGACTTTTGCCAATATCGCTATTATCCTGGAAAAGGGCGCCGACTGGTACGCCAGCATCGGAGCTCCCAGCTATCCCGGCACCAAGGTTTTGACTCTGACGGGCGACGTAGTGAACAAGAAATTCGTCGAAGTACCGACGAACACCACCATCCGCGAGGTTATCTTCGGTTTCGGAGGCGGCATTCCGGGTGGCAAGAAGTTCAAGGCCGTGCAGATAGGAGGCACCTCTGGAGGATTTATACCGGAATCGTTACTCGACACTCCCATTGACTTCGATTCCATGGCTGCCATCGGGGCTACACTGGGCTCAGGGGCGGTTCTGGTCATGGCTGAGACTCGCGACATCGTCGATGTGGTCGAGCGCATTGCGAAATTCTTCGAACACGAGTCCTGCGGCAAGTGTGCTCCCTGCCGCGAAGGCACCATGTGGATGTACAAGCTCATGAGCAAGGTCAACAAAGGCCAGGGAACAGCCGCTGACGTTGCTCTTATGGAAAGACTCGGCCGAGTTATGTCTGTAGCTTGCTTGTGCGGGCTGGGGCAAGCCGCTCCAACGCCGGTCCTGACCACGATCAAGCACTTTAGAGCCGACTACGATGCGAAGTTACAATAGGGAAGATGAGCAGGAAGGAGTGAAATGAAGATATGGCTAACGTAACCATAGACGGTATCCAAGTATCCGTTCCTGACGGCTCAACCATATTGCAGGCAGCGCAAGTAGCCGGTGTTCGCATCCCCACCCTATGCTATCATCCGGACCAGGAAATCAAAGCCAACTGCCGGATATGCGTGTGCGAAGTGGAAGGACAAAGACTCTTGCAAGCTGCATGCTCTCAGCCGGTCTATGAAGGAATGGTAGTAAAGACCCACAGTCCTAAGGTAATCGAGGCCAGAAAGACCATACTTGAGCTTATCCTGGCCCATCACCCGCAGGACTGTCTGGGCTGCATTCGGAACCAGAACTGCGAACTACAGGCTATAGCGGAAGAATACGCCATAAGGGAGAACCCGTTCGAGCAGCTGGTGCGGGGGTTGCCCATGGATACTTCTACCCCGTCCATCGTACGGGATCCTGACAAGTGTATACTCTGCCGCCGCTGTATCTCGGCATGTAGCGTGACCCAGACGGTCAACGCGTTGGGTATCGAGAACCGCGGCAACCACGCCATGGTTGTGCCCTCACTGGGCAAAGACCTGGCGGAAAGCCCCTGCGTCATGTGCGGTCAGTGTATCCACGCCTGTCCGGTGGGTGCCATCAGCGAGAAAGAACAGATCGACGAGTTTCTGGCTGCAGTAGCTGATCCGGACAAGGTGGTTGTGACCCAGATTGCGCCGGCGGTGAGAACTGCGATCGGCGAAGAGGTGGGCATGGCTACCGGAGAAATGCCCATGGAAGTCTTTGTAGCCGGGTTGAGGCAGATCGGCTTCGACTACGTGCTGCACACCAACTTCACCGCCGACCTCACCATCATGGAAGAAGGAAACGAGCTTTTGAAGCGCCTCAAAGAAGGCGGCAAGCTGCCGATGTTCACTTCCTGCAGCCCGGGCTGGATAAACTTCTGCGAGACCTACTATCCGGATCTTCTGGATCATCTGTCCACCTGCAAATCGCCGCAGCAGATGTTCGGGGCTCTGGTCAAGACTTACTGGGCGCAGAAGATGGGAATAGATCCGTCCAAGATCTACTCGGTATCCATCATGCCCTGCACCGCCAAGAAGTACGAGGCAGCGCGTCCGGAGATGCAGGACAGCGGATACCGCGACGTTGACTTGGTCCTGACCACCAGGGAAGTCGGCCGCTTGTTCCGGATGGCAGGCATCGATTTCAGGAAGCTGGCTCCGAGCAAGTTCGATTCCTGGATGGGCGCATATACCGGTGCCGGCGTCATATTCGGAGCTACCGGCGGGGTCATGGAAGCAGCTCTCCGTACCGTCTACGAAGTGGTGACGGGCAAGACCTTAGAGAACGTGAATTTCACCTTCGCTCGCGGCATGGATGGAATTAAAGAAGCTGAAATAGACCTGGATGGGACCAAGGTAAAAGTCGCCATTGCCCACGGGCTGGCCAACGCCAGGAAGCTCATGGACCAAGTACGGGCCGGACAGTCGCCCTACCACTTCATCGAAATAATGGCGTGCCCCGGCGGCTGCATAGGTGGCGGCGGACAGCCTCTTACCAAGTCCAACGCCAAGCGGGCCGAGCGCATAGCAGCCATATACCAGGAAGACGAGTCGCTGCCGATACGCAAGTCCCACGAGAACCCCGAAGTCAAGATACTCTACGAAGAGTTCCTGCACGAGCCCCTGGGCCACAAGTCCCATGAGCTCCTGCATACGCACTACCATCCGAAGAACAAGAAGTTCTTATAAGCATCAAGGCTGAGAGGAGTCCAATCAAGAAACGCGTCAACCGCGAAAGAGCCTGCCTGTTTGGCAGGCTCTTTCTTCTGGCCACGACGCACAAGGGGACGGTTCCTCTGTGTCAACCTTTGGGTTGACACAGAGGAACCGTCCCCTTGTGCGCGTCCCCTTGTGCCGCTGTGAAAGAACTGCGTAAATAAGCGTCTAGTAAAGAACGGTGTCTATCGGTGACTGATGAAAAATCACGTGGCAAGCCCGGTATTGACAAATAATGCCAGACTTTAACGGTATAATGTACCTGATAAAGCATGGCAGGAGGGAGAGCAGTGGACAGGCTGGAGGTGTACCCGTACCAGCGTCTGGGGGAGGAGGCGGGAAAGCTCCGTAGGAAGAAAAAGCGCCGGGACTTTAGACCCCGGGCGGGCCAGCCGGTTCTGCCGCGGGGCTCAGACGTAAGCACAAAGGTAAGGGAGAAATTAATCCCTGTCCTGCTGTTTATTGGAAACAAGCGGGCATGGATTGATACGTTTTCGCGAGAGAACATAGCGACATGGGCGATTGTTCTTATTCTTAGCCGGGCTTTTGTGCTCGGGGAGATACTGCCTTTTGGCTTTGCCTTTATCGCTGCTTTCTACCGCAAGGATCCTAGACGTAACCTGGGGATAATCTTATTTTCGTTTGTGGGCCTTTTGACAGGGCCTGGGGGGTACTTGTTATGGAGCAACCTCCTAACTGCTGTGCTGCTCGTTACTGCAATGCACTATGTCCCGTTTCCTCTTGGCAAGAAAACCGTTACCCTCCCGGTGGTCACAGCTTCGGTTATCTTGGTGGTTAAGACTCTGTTTTTCTGCCTGGGGCAGCCTTCCTTTTACCAGGAGATGGTAGTCATTTTCGAAGCCCTGATTGCCGGGGTGCTGACCTTCATTTTCGCCTTGGCCGAGGAGGGTATCGCAGAGAATAAGGCGGCGGCGGAGTTCGATTTCGAAGAAATGGCTTCTTTTGGCATCTTGGCAGTTGGAGTTATTCTGGGTTTGACCGACATAGCTTTCTTCAAACTGAGCCTCACCGGCATACTGACGAGGCTGGGGATATTGGTGGCGGCCTTTCTGTGGGGCAGTGGCGGGGGCACCATGGCCGGGGTTCTGGGGGGAGCCGTGCCCGCGCTGTCTGCCCAGTTCAAGCCGGAGATCCTCGGGATATACGCAGTATCGGGGTTGGTAGCCGGGCTCTTTCAAGCTTTTACCCGCCTGGGTGTCATAGTAGGGTTCATGTTGGGCAGCCTTTTGCTCTCGGTTTTTGTCATGAATACGGATCAAGTCTTGATGGGAGTGTGGGAAACCGGGATAGCTTCGGTTATCTTCCTTTTATTGCCGGAGTCTCTCAAGGAAAAGGTTCCGGTAAGAACAGTTGCCAAACGACTTGCTGTGGCGGAAAAGGAAGAAGCGGCTCTCCTGGACGAATACATCCAGGAGATGGCTAAAGAGCGGGTAACCCGCCTGGGTCGCATTTTTGAAGAGCTTTCACTGGCCTTGGCCGAGGGAGATTCCCGTACAGCCTCCAAAGCTGACCGAAACTACCTGAACATCCTGTTCGACGAGATTTCGCAGGGTTTCTGCAAGAGCTGTGCTCTGTATACCACTTGCTGGGATCAAGACTTTTACCGAACCTACAAGAATCTATTCGAGCTCTTCAGCCTGGCTGAATCAGCAGGCAAGGTGGACAGCGAAGATTTCCCGCCCGGTATGCGTAAGCGCTGCCTCAGATGTCGGGAACTGGCGGCCAGGATAAACCAAGTCTTTGAACATCTTAGGGTGACCGAGTACTGGCAGGGCAAACTCCTCGAGTCTAAAGAAATCGTGTCCAACCAGCTGCGCGGTGTTTCCGACATCATTAAGAACCTGGCTGGCGAGATCGATCTTAGAACCCGTGTGGACCAGGAGTTGCGCAACCGAGTGCTTCGTGAATGCAGAAAGCAAGGGGTCAAGGTGCACGACGCGATTCCGGTGGTAACTGCTGAGAACCAGGTATATTTCCGAATAGTCGCCGCTTCCTGTACGGATGGGGCGACCTGTGATACGCTGGCCCCGACCGTTTCTTTGTTCATGGGTGAAACCTACGAAGTCTGCGACAAACGATGCCCTCGGCAAGCAGGGAAAGGCAGGTGTGAGTTCACTCTGGCGAGGGCCCACGGCTATCGAGTTGTTACCGGGGCGGCCCAACTGGCAAAGGAGAGGGTGTCGGGCGACAGTTTCACCGTGGCCACACTGAAGGAAGGCAAGGAACTTCTGGTTCTCAGTGACGGCATGGGCGTGGGGAAGAGGGCGTTTATGGAGAGCAGGGCAGTGGTCAACCTCCTTGAGGAATTGCTAACCGGCGGGTTTGCAAAAGAAGTGGCCCTAAAGACCATAAATACCGTGCTTCTCCTGCGCTCGCCGAGTGAGACGTTCGCCACCGTCGATCTGTGTTTGGTCGACCTGTATTCGGCGGAAACAGACTTCGTGAAAATTGGAAGTGCCCCTACATTTATTAAGAGGGGCACCCGGGTCGGGGTCGTGACTTCAAGCTCGCCTCCTATAGGCATTCTCAATAACCTCGAAACCGTCTGCGAACGCAAGGCCCTGCGGGCCGGAGACATTATTGTCATGGTAACAGATGGGGTCCTGGATTCTCAGCGGGGACGAGATGACCGGGAAGTATGGCTTTCCCGCCTGCTTGCAGAAACAGACGAAATCGACCCGCAGAGGATATCCGACTTGATAATCAACCGGGCCTTGGACCGCGCTCGGGGACAGCCCGCCGACGACATGACCGTACTCGTAGCCCGCATCGATGGCGTGAAAGGACCCTAGGGCCACAGACCACAGATTGACACAGATTTATACTTGATTGATAATGATTAACACTGATTTACACAGACGCCTACGACACCATTTGGTGTCGCCACTGGAGAACGAAGACTTTCTCCGTCAATATGCTGGAAAAAGTCTATTTTAGAAAAAATCTGCGTTAATCAGCGTCTAAAAGAAAATATCCGGGTCTGAGGGCATCTGTGGAAAATTGCCGCCGTTCGGGTCGTTTGTCCGGACGTGCGGCTTTTTATTTGCAAAGAAGTTTGAGATAATAAGGGTGTGAAACCAGCACAGGTTCCGAGGTGTTGCTTTGCTCGAAAAAGTTAGGCGCTTCATAGCCGAAAACCAGCTCATCCTGCCCGGGGAGCTCGTAGTGGTCGGGGTATCGGGGGGGCCGGATTCCGTTGCTCTTCTTCACCTTCTTGCCCGTTTGTCTGAACACAGCGGGTTTTCCCTTCACGCCGTTTATTTCAACCACGGGCTGCGTCCCGAGGCTTGGCAAGAGGAGGAGTTTGTAAAGGAATTCGCTCGCACCCTGGGGATTGAGAGTACGGTAGGCAGGGAAGATGTGGGCAGTAAGGCCCGCTTGACCGGGAAATCAGTGGAAGAAGCGGCTAGAAATGCCCGTTATTCTTTTTATCGAGAGGTAGTGGACAGGATCAAGGCGGACAAGATAGCTACAGCCCACCACATGGACGACCAGGCCGAGACCGTCCTGATGCATCTTTTGCGCGGCTCGGGGCTGAAGGGCTTGGCCGGAATGAGTCCGAAAAGAGGCATCATCATCAGGCCTTTCCTTGTTGCCACCAGAAAGGAAATACTGTCCTACCTGGAAGCCAACCAGCTCAGCTATCGTGTAGATGCCAGCAACTACGACTGCCGGTACCTGCGCAACCGGATTAGACTCCAGCTCATCCCTTTTTTGGAAAAGGAGTTTAACCCCAACATCGTAAACAGCCTCTGCCAGCTGGCCTCTTTGGTCAGGGAAGAGGATAATTTGCTCGAAGATTTGGCGGGCAAGGCGTGGGAAGACGGGGTTCGCGAGGAAGAAGGCAGGATCATTCTTGCTCTGGACAGGTTGGAGGCTCTGCCCCTGGCCATCCGGCGGAGGATAATCATGACGGCCCTGAAAAAGCTGGGCGGCGAACAGGGATGGGAGATGAAGGACGTAGAGGCCATTTTGGACTTGGCCGCCAAGCACGGGTCGGACAAAAAGGTGTGCCTGGGGAAGGACATCTGGGCGCAGAAAAGCTACGGGCAAATAATCTTCAGAATAGGGCGCCGCGAGATTCGTCCTTTTCGATATTTACTCCGAATTCCGGGCAAGAATTATATAGAAGAATTAGGATTGGAACTCGTCTGCCGGTTGGAGAGGGTAGAAGACCTTAAGCCCGGCGGGAATGGCGCGGTTTTCGATTGGGAGAAGCTCAAAAAACCGCTTGAGGTGAGGTCCCGGCGCCCAGGTGACCGGTTTCGTCCCTTGGGGCTGGGAGGAACCAAGAAGCTCCAAGACTTTCTCGTGGACAAGAAGGTGCCGGTGGAGAAACGCGACCGGATTGCGATTCTTGCTTCCGGAGACGAGATATACTGGGTGATTGGGTACCGGCTGGACGAGAGGGCCGTGGTCAGTGAGCAAACGAAGCAGGTGTTAGTCGTTGAAATCCGGGAAATCGAGACTCATTGAAAAGATACTCGCGATTATGCTAAAATGTCTAAGACTTTCTTCAGCAGAGGGGAGGGATCTAGCAGTTGGATAGGGTACTCAAGAATTTTGCCATCTACGCGGTAATAGTCCTGCTAGCGGTCTTCGCCATAAGGGCCACATCCGAACCCGAAGCCCCGGTACATGATGTGGACTACAGCACTTTCTACCGAGACGTGGCCGAGAACAAGGTTGACCGGGTGATGGTAACGGTTGAAACCGATGTATATACAATCGAAGGCAAGTATAAGGACGGGAAGTCCTTCCGGACCGAAGCACCCAAAGAAGATAATATTTTTGAACACCTGAGGACTCATAATGTAAGTTACGATACCAAGAAGGCCCAGGGGCCTCCTTGGTGGACGGGGCTCATCACTACCCTCCTTCCTATAGCCATACTGGTCGGTTTCATCTTTCTCATGATGAATCAGACCCAGGGCGGAGGCAACCGGGTCATGCAGTTTGGGCGCAGCCGGGCCCGAATGACCACCCCGGAAGAGGTCAAAGTCACGTTCAAAGACGTAGCCGGCGCAGATGAGGCCAAAGAGGAACTTCAGGAGGTCATCGAATTTCTCAAGAATCCGCAGAAATTCATCCAGATGGGGGCCAAGATACCGAAGGGGGTGCTCCTGTACGGACCCCCGGGCACAGGAAAGACCCTTATGGCTAAAGCTGTAGCAGGGGAAGCTGGGGTTCCCTTTTTCTCTATCAGCGGTTCGGATTTTGTGGAGATGTTCGTGGGTGTGGGGGCGGCCCGGGTGAGGGATCTCTTTGAAAACGCTAAGAAAAATGCCCCCTGCATCGTGTTCATTGACGAGATCGACGCCGTCGGCAGACAGCGCGGAGCCGGTCTGGGAGGCGGGCACGACGAGCGGGAACAGACTCTTAACCAATTGCTGGTAGAGATGGACGGTTTCAGCACCAATGAGGGCATAATAGTTATGGCCGGAACTAACCGACCGGATATTCTCGATCCGGCCTTGCTGCGGCCGGGACGGTTTGACCGCCACATAGTCATTGACCGTCCCGATGTTAAGGGACGGGAAGCTATTCTCAAGGTTCATGCGGAAGGCAAGCCTCTGGCTCCCGATGTGGACTTGGGCCTCATTGCCAAGCGTACTCCCGGCTTTACCGGGGCTGATCTGGCCAACGTCATGAATGAAGCCGCCCTTTTGGCTGCCCGGCGCAACAAGAAGCAGATAACCATGGAAGAACTGGAAGATGCCATCGAACGGGTCATCGCCGGTCCCGAGAAGAAGTCCCGGGTTATATCCGAGAAAGAAAAAAGGCTGGTGGCGTATCACGAAGCAGGACACGCGGTAGTGAGCTACTTTTTGCCTAATACGGACAAGGTCCACAAGATATCCATCATCCCGCGGGGACGGGCTGGGGGCTATACCCTTTTGCTTCCCGAAGAAGATGTGAACTACGTGACCAAGTCACGTTTGCTGGATGAGGTCACGACCTTGCTGGGGGGGCGGGTGGCCGAAAGCCTGGTTCTTCAGGAGGTGAGCACCGGAGCCCAGAACGACCTGGAGCGGGCTACTTCCATAGTAAGAAGAATGATTACGGAATACGGCATGTCCGAGGAACTGGGACCGTTGACCTTCGGACATAAGCGGGAAGAAGTGTTTTTGGGGCGGGACATAGCCCGTGACCGGAACTATTCGGAAGCCATAGCCTACGCTATAGACCAGGAGGCCCGCAATTTTATCGAAAACTGTTACGAGAGGGCTAAGGAGATATTGACTCAAAACATGGACAAACTCCACAAAGTGGCCCAAAGGCTCATGGAAAAAGAGGTTCTGGAAGGTGACGAGTTCGAAGCCATCATGACCGGCCGGGCTTAGCTCACCAGGCCCGGCTCGGGCTAATCTCAGCCGGAGGAGGATTGACGGTGGAGCGCACTTTCGTCATGGTGAAGCCCGACGGAGTAGAAAGAGGGTTAATCGGAGAGATAATCAGACGTATCGAGGCCAAGGGGTTCAAACTCGTAGGAATAAAGATGCTGAAGCTGTCTCAAGAAACGGCCGAACACCATTATGCCGAACACCGGGGCAAGTCCTTTTTTCAGGAGCTGGTCGATTTTATCACCGCGAGCCCGGTAGTAGCCATGGTCTGGGAAGGCAAGGGAGTCATCGAGGCTGTGCGCAGACTGATGGGGAAAACCAATCCCCTGGAAGCCGAACCTGGTACCATACGCGGTGATTTCGGCATCTACATCTCCAAGAATATCATCCACGGCTCCGATTCTCCCGAAGCCGCAGCCAGGGAGATCGAGATTTTCTTCCATCCCCATGAACTCATGGAATACGAGCGTTCCCTCGATAAGTGGATCTTTTGAGGTGCCCAGTTGAACGAACCGGGCATATTCGTCTTGAATACCGTAACAAGGGGGTACAAAGTAGTGAAAACCGATATCGAGATCTCCCAGGAAGCCCGTTTAGAACCGATAGAGGCCATAGCCGAGCGGGCGGGAATACTGCCCGAGGAACTCGAGCCTTACGGGCGTCACAAGGCCAAAATATCCCTGAACATATTTGACCGGCTGAAGAACAGTCCCGAGGGCAGGCTGATTCTGGTAACCTCCATTAACCCTACGCCCGCCGGGGAAGGCAAAACCACCGTTACTGTAGGATTGGGACAAGCTTTAGCCCGTTTGGGAGCCAAGACAGTCATAGCCCTGCGCGAGCCGTCACTCGGCCCGTGTTTTGGGGTAAAAGGAGGGGCTACCGGAGGGGGGTACTCGCAGGTCCTGCCCATGGAAGATATTAACCTGCATTTCACGGGCGACATCCATGCAGTAGGAGCGGCTCACAATCTGGCCGCGGATCTTTTGGACAACAGCGTTTACTTCGACAATCCCTTGAACGTAGACCCTCACCGTATGGTGTGGCCCAGGGTGATGGATCTGAACGACCGGTTTCTGCGCCACGTGATAATAGGACTGGGGGGCAGAGCCCACGGTATTCCAAGGGAAACCGGATTCGACATTACCACAGCTTCTGAGGTCATGGCCTGTCTTTGCCTGTGCCGCGACCTCATGGACCTGAAATCAAGGCTGAAAAAGATAATAGTGGCTTACGCCCGCGACGGGCGTCCCGTAACCGCGGAAGACATTAAGGCAGTGGGCTCCATGACCGTGCTTCTAAAAGATGCAGTCAAACCTAATCTAGTACAGACCCTGGAGCACGTCCCTGCCCTCATCCACGGAGGCCCGTTTGCCAATATCGCCCACGGGTGCTCCAGCCTCATAGCCACCCGGCTAGGGCTCAAGCTAAGTGATTACCTGGTAACTGAAGCCGGGTTCGGAGCGGATCTGGGGGCCGAGAAATTTTTCGACATCAAGTGCCGTGAACTCGGGCGCGGCCCGGATGCCGTGGTGATCGTAGCCTCAATCCGGGCCCTGAAGATGCACGGAGGGCGGCCACGAGCGCTTTGTCACCAAGAGGATTTAGGGGCTCTGGACAAAGGATTCGCCAACCTGGCCAAGCACATAGAAAACGTTAAGCTGTTCGGGATACCCAGTGTCGTGGCTTTGAACCGTTTCCCCGACGATACGGAAGCAGAAATCAAGCTGGTAGAAAAGCGTTGTCGGGAAATGGGAGCTCGATTTGCCCTGGCTACGGTCTGGGCCGACGGAGGAGCAGGGGGAATTGACCTGGCCCATGAGGTCATATCTGCCTGTGAAGAAGGCTCTGAGTTCTCGTTCTTGTACGATTTGAGCGACTCTGTTACCGACAAGATCGAACGCATAGCGACTCGTATCTACGGAGCGCAAGGGGTTAAGTATGAAGCGCCGGCGAAGAGGGCCCTGGCTGAGATAGAAGCTCTGGGGTACTCTGGCCTTCCCATCTGCGTGGCTAAAACCCAGTACTCCTTGAGCGACAACCCCGCACTCCTGGGGAGACCCGAGGGCTTCGAGGTCACGGTTCGTGATGTAAGGCTTTCAGCGGGGGCCGGATTTATCGTGCCCTTGATGGGCAATATTCTCACTATGCCTGGACTGTCGCGGACTCCGGCGGCATTCAACATAGATATTGACGAGGACGGGAGAATTTACGGGTTGTTTTGATTTCATGGATGAGCTGGCCTGCATCATATCATATAATATTAGACAACTACCAGCCCGGCATGAGGGGGATTAGAAATTGAAAAGGATCGAACTGCTGCTGAAGGACCCCTTGTACATGGAACACATCGAGAAAAACGTGAACCTGGAAGAAGACGAGAAATACTGCAAGCACGATCTCCGGCACATGATCGACGTGGCACGGATCACCTATATCCTGATATTAGAACACCACGACCTGGAATACTTTATCCGGGAGACGCGGCTTTCCGGGAAGCTTGCGGCCAAAGAGGTCATTTATGCCGCCGGGCTTCTCCATGACATTGCCAAGTGGAAACAGTACAAGACCGCCCAGGACCATGCGGTAATCGGGGCGGAGGTAGCCCATGAGATACTGCCCCGGGCGCATTTCAACGACAACGAAGTCGAGATAATAGCCCGAGCCATATACGAACACCGGAATATAAGCAAAGACATGAGCTTTTTGGGAGAGAGGCTGTACCGGGCAGACAACCTCTCCCGGATATGCTTCCTGTGCGAAGACCGCCACCGCTGTTTAAAGTACAAGAACAAAGAAATCGGCCATGACATGCTGGTATACTAGGGCAGCGGAAGGTGGGGACATCGAGAATGAGGAAGGGGCACGTGGTCATAATTCGAGACCGGCGGGAGGCCGAACAGTTCCTGAGAGAAGTAGGAGCTGACGAAGCAGGGGTCCGCTGGATGATACCGAAGGCCGTTTTCCGAGCGGTCAAACTTCTTGATATTCCTTGTCCCGCGGCTAATATCATCAAGCAGGAGATGCTGTCCAAAGGCGGAGAAGCCGCGGTCAAGAGGGGCACAGTGACGGGACAGGGAACCACCGATGTCTTGCTTTTAGGCACCTTGCGGCATTACCAGCAGCTGATAAAGAAACTGCGCGCCCAGCCCTTCGGCCTGAAGAAAGTAGCGGATGAGTTGAGCGAAATGCTGTCTTTCCTTGATGAGGCGGGACCGAGGGTTATAGAGCTTCCCCGTAACCGGCAATTGGTTCTGGGAGGACGGACGTTGATCATGGGCATACTCAATGTTACTCCCGATTCGTTTTCCGACGGGGGCAGGTATCTCGAGCCAGAAGCGGCCGTTGAGAGGGCTTTCGCCATGAAGGAAGAAGGAGCCGACATAATCGACATCGGAGGCATGTCCACCCGGCCGGGACATGTCCCGGTACCGGCGGAAGAAGAGATTTCCCGAGTACTTCCGGTCCTCGAGCGGTTAGCCGGGGAGCTTGATATTCCTGTGTCTGTGGATACATACCGTGCGGATGTGGCACGGCTGTGCCTCGAAGCCGGGGCCGACATCGTAAACGACGTCGGGGGCCTGATGTTTGACGAAGAAATGGCCCGAGTGGTTGCCCGGTTCCGAGCTCCTGTCGTCATCATGCACAACCGGATGCCCAACCGTCCTGCCGAAGGCTACCATAACCTCATTGACGAGATGATGGAGGATTTACAGGCATCCCTGGCAAAAGCCCGAGAGGCTGGGATTGCGCGGGAGGGTATAATCCTCGACCCCGGCATAGGGTTCGGGAAGATCGGGGAGGAAAATTTCGTCATACTGAAACGGCTGCGCGAGTTTAAGAGCCTGGGCTATCCCCTGCTTTTGGGGGCTTCCCGTAAGTCTTTTATCGGCATGGCCCTGAACCTGCCGGTCGAGGAAAGGCTTGAAGGCAGTCTGGCGGCGGCAGTCATCGGCATCCTCAACGGGGCCGACATCCTGAGAGTGCACGATGTAAAGGAGACAAAACGGGCCGCAGCCATCGCCGACGCCGTAAAATAGGCCATAGGTATTATTAGACGCAGGAGGATCGGATGGACAAGCTCATCCTTGCGGGCATGGAATTCTGGGGGAGCCACGGGGTTCTTCCAGAAGAACGCAGGAGCAAACAGCCGTTCCTGGTGGACGCGGTCCTGTACGTGGACACCGGGCCGGCGGCGGGCACTGACCGCATAGAAGATACAGTGGATTACGCGGCTGTCTACGAAACCGCACGGCGCGTGGTCGAGGGTACCCAGGTGAATCTGGTTGAGACCCTGGCCGAGAACCTGGCCCGGCGCATTATGCAGGAACACCGGGTAAGGGCAGTGGAAATCACCGTCAGGAAGCCGCGGGCTCCCATGCCGGGGCCGGTGGAATACGTAGGCGTGACTATTTACCGGGAAGTTCAAAGAGATACTGAGAAAAGCGAGCATACGATGAAGGCCTGTGACATACGGGGACGGCTTTTCTGTGTTGAATTGCAATGTGACACAGAAGAACCGTCCCCTTGCGTTTCCGACGCCTCCAGTGATACGCGGCTTCATGGGAAGGAGTTGGTTTACCTCGGGTTGGGATCGAATATGGGCGACAAGTGCGGGAACCTGAAGGAGGCCAAAAGGCTTCTTGAGGAGGACGGGCGCATCACCGTGGTTAAGGAGTCGTCCTTTTACTTGACCGATCCGTGGGGCAAGCGGGATCAGGATCAATTTGTCAATCAAGTGTTGGCGGTTGCAACCGACCTCGATCCCCGCGAGCTCTTGAGACAGATTCTTGCCATTGAAGAGAGAATGGGGCGCGTCCGGGGAGAAAAATGGGGGCCTAGGATCATCGATATCGATATTCTGCTGTTCGGTGACCGGGAAATTAGTACCGCCGAACTCACAGTGCCGCATCCCCGGCTCAAGGAGCGAGCCTTTGTACTGGTTCCGTTGCTGGAGGTTGATCCTGATGCCGTTCTTCCCGACGGGAAGCGGATTCAAACTGTCTGGGAAAATCTTGCCAAAAAACATGAAACCGGTTGTATAAAAAAACTTTCCTGTGATAAAATGAGTCAACGAAACATTAAGAACGGGTAAAAAGAATACGGTATCTCCCGCCATAGCCCTGATCTTCAGTGTCAGATGCTCGTATCCTTAGTCAAGCGGATCTGGGAGCGAGACGTAAGAGAGGTGGGAACCCGCGAGACCGGGTTTCCGTACAGGACATGAGGAGGTTAAATATCGGTGAAAAAGAGGGTCGGTATTGTAGGGGCGGGAGTGGTAGGAACCGCGGTGGGGGTTATTCTTTATCGCCAGGGATGGGAGATTACAGGGGTTTACGACGTGCGTCCTGAGTCTACTCGTATTTTGGCAGAAGAAACAGAAGCCCGCGTCAGGGCTTGCCCCGCGGAGGTTTCACGCTCGGCGGATATCCTTTTTATTACCACTTCAGACTCGGCGATCGAAGAGGTGGCACGGGAAATAGCGAAGGAAGGAGGTTTTACAGAAGGGCAGGTAGTGGTCCACATGAGCGGAGCTCACAGTTCGGACGTGTTGTGGGCGGCTCGCGAGCAGGGGGCGACGGTTCTATCTATCCACCCTGTTCAGTCGTTTGCCAATGTGCAAAGGGCCTTGGAGAACCTGCCGGGATCGGTATTCAGCATCGAGGGCGACAAAGAGGGCTTTGATCTGGCGGGACAGATAGTCAGGTCTCTGGGAGGTGAGTTTTTCTTTATCGACAAGAAGGCCAAGCCTTTGTACCACGCGAGCGCCTGCGTGGTATCGAACTACTTGGTCACTCTGGTGGACTTCGGGCTCCGGCTGATGGAAAAGGCCGGAATACCCCGGGAATCAGCGCAAAAAGCGTTGTTGCCTCTTATTGAGGGAACAATTAACAATATTGTTAATATAGGGATACCAATGGCTCTCACCGGGCCGATCGCCCGGGGGGACATGACTACGGTGGCCCGCCACCTGGACTCCATGCAGGATATGGTGCCGGAATGGCTGGGGCTGTACCGGGTTCTGGGCTATCACACTGTTGACGTGGCCCGGGCCAAGGGAACGATTGATGATGAAACTGCCTCGGCTTTAAAGCGGCTGCTTACCGCAGACTGACGAGGCAGGCCTGGAAGTACGATAAGGAGTGGATAATGTGCCGCGTGTTACTACTACCTTGTTAAAGGAAAAGAAAGCTAAAAAAGAAAAGATAACCATGTTGACCGCGTACGATTACTCAACGGCGATGATGGTCGATCAAGCCGGAATAGATGTTATCCTGGTAGGAGACTCGCTGGGCAACGTGGTGTTGGGCTATGAGACCACTTTACCGGTGACGATGGACGACATGATTCATCACACCAAGGCGGTTGCCAGAGGTACGAAGAACAGCTTGTTGGTAGGGGATATGCCGTTTTTGTCGTACCATGTGAGCATCGAGGAGGCGGTGCGGAACGCGGGCCGGTTTATTCAAGAAGGCGGAGCCCAGGCGGTTAAGCTGGAAGGGGGCGAGGAGAGGGTCGATACCATTAAAGCGGTACTCGACGCCCAGATACCGGTGATGGGACATATCGGTCTCACTCCCCAGTCCGTGCACCAGTTCGGCGGATTCAAGGTTCAGGGCAAAGACGTGGAAACGGCAAGAAAGCTCCTGCGCGATGCCAAGGCTCTTGAAGCTGCCGGAGTGTTCGCCATAGTTCTGGAGTGCGTGCCCGCAGCCCTGGCCGAGAGGATTACGGCAGAGGTTTCGGTTCCGACCATCGGCATAGGGGCAGGACCCGGTTGCGACGGGCAGGTACTGGTGATAAACGACATGCTGGGGCTTTACGGGGGGTTTACACCTAAGTTCGTCAAGAAATTCGCGAACCTCAACCCGCTTATACTGGACGCCCTCCGCCAGTACAAGGAAGAAGTAGAGAAAGGCATATTTCCCGGTCCCGAACACTGTTTTGCCATTAACGACGAAGTCTTGGAGAAACTTTACTAGGTGGGGGAGCGATAATGCAAGTATTTACCAGAGTTCAAGATATGCAGGAATACAGCCTGCAGGCCAAGCGGTTGGGGAAGAAGATTGGCCTCGTGCCTACCATGGGTTATCTCCATGACGGTCACCTCTCCTTAGTCAGGAGGGCCAAGGCTGAGTGCGATGTGGTCATAGTGAGCATCTTCGTTAATCCTCTGCAGTTTGGGGTAGGCGAGGACTACGAGGAATATCCGCGGGATCTTTCCCGGGATACAGCGTTGCTGGAGAAAGAGGGGGTTGATGCGGTATTTGCCCCGAGCGTCAAGGAAATGTATCCCCAGGGTTACTCGACCACAGTTGAAGTAGGGGGAGAGATCACCGCCAAACTGTGCGGTAAATCGCGTCCGGGGCATTTTAAAGGCGTGACCACGGTTGTCAGCAAACTGTTCAACATCTGCTTGCCGGAAGTTGCGTATTTCGGACAGAAAGACGCCCAGCAGGCCATGATCATCGAGAAAATGACGAGAGAACTGAATTTCCCTCTGAGGATTGTCAGGTGTCCCATAGTCCGCGAACCGGACGGGCTGGCCATGAGTTCTCGAAACGTATACCTGAATGAAGAGGAAAGAAAATCAGCCTTGGTGCTGTCCCAGGCCCTGGCCTTAGCCCGGGAGATGATCGAAAGCGGAGAGACGCATGTGAATAAGGTGAAGGAAGCCATGGTCGATCTCATCAATTCCAAGCCGTATACCCAGATCGACTATGTCGAGATAGTCAGCGGCGAAGACCTCAGCGATTTGGCAGAGATCCGAGGCAAGGTGCTGGTAGCTTTGGCCGTACGGGTTGGCAAAACGAGGCTCATAGATAACCTTCTTTTGGAGGTGTAACCGGTGTTCCGCACACTGATGAAGTCCAAGATTCACCGGGCGGTGGTGACCGAGGCGGACCTCAATTATGTGGGAAGCATTACTATAGACAAAACCCTGATGGAAGCGGCAGACATCCTGCCTAACGAAAAGGTTCAGGTAGTGAACAACAACAACGGAGCTCGGTTTGAAACCTATGTCATCGAAGGGGAGCGCGATTCGGGCGTAATATGCCTGAACGGGGCCGCAGCCCGGATGGTGCAAAAAGGCGACGTGATAATTATCATAACCTACGCGGCTATGGCCGACGAAAAGGCGCGTGAGTGGGAGCCGACCCTGGTGTTTGTCGATGAGAATAACCGCATTAAGAAAGTATGTCGGGGGCGGTACGAACAACAGGGTCAGTACGAATGATAAAAAAGGAGCAGTAGCCGGTGAAAGTCCTAGAAGAATATCGGGAACAGGCAGAATACATTAGAAAAAGAAAAGAGGAGCTGAATGCGGTCATCCTGGCTCATTTCTACCAGAGGCCGGAGATACAGGAACTCGCCGATTACGTGGGCGATTCTCTGCAGCTGGCGGTGCAGGCAGCCCAGACTACAGCCGATGTGATCGTATTCTGCGGCGTAAGGTTCATGGCAGAAAGCGCGAAAATCCTCAACCCGAATCGCACGGTCATTCTGCCGGAACCGCAGGCGGGCTGCCCCATGGTCGACATGGCCACGGCAGAAGCCCTGAGGAAGAAAAGGCAGGAGATACCCGGGGTGCAGGTGGTGTGTTACGTCAACTCCTCGGCCGAGGTGAAGGCGGAAAGCGACATATGCTGCACTTCTTCCAATGCTGTTAAAGTAGTCAACTCGCTGTCCCCGGACCTCCCTATTCTGTTCGTTCCCGATAAGAATCTCGGGGACTACGTAGCCAGGCAGACTAAGCGGGACATCATCTTGTGGGAGGGGTACTGCCCGGTGCACCATCGGGTTACACTGGAAGAATTGATGGAGGCCAAGCGGCAGCACCCTGAGGCGGTGGTGCTGGTTCATCCCGAATGCCCGCCGGAGGTGGTCGCTCATTCCGATTACGCGCTTTCCACCGCCGGCATACTGGAGATGGCCGGCCGGCTTGCCGCCCGCGAGTTTATAATAGGCACGGAAGAAGGGCTTATGTACCAGTTGAGGAAGCGGTACCCTGACCGCGAATTTTACCTGGTTCGCTCGGAGTTCGTGTGCCCTGACATGAAGTTGACTACTGTTGATAAGTTGGTGCAGGCCTTGGGTATGCTGGAACCCCGGATCGAAGTTCCCGAGGATATACGCAAAAAGGCATACCGGGCGCTTGAGCGGATGATCCAGTTGCGCTGAACCGACGAGATTCAGACAATTTCGGGGAAAGAGATGTATTTTCATGATTACCACCAGGTACATTTCCGACGTAACTCCGGACATACCGGTATACACCACTGATTTCTTGGTTATCGGCAGCGGGATAGCCGGGCTTTTCACGGCCCTGAAGGCGTGTGACCTGGGGCAGGTTACGGTCCTGACCAAAAAGAAGATAGAAGATTCGAACACCGGTCTGGCTCAAGGGGGAATCGCAGCGGCGGTACACGAGGAAGATTCCCCTTTTTTGCATCTGGAGGATACCCTTGAAGCCGGAGCCGGTTTGTGCGACCCGGCGGCGGTAAACGTACTGGTGACCGAAGGGCCGGAGCGGGTGCGGGAGCTCATGGCCATGGGAGCGCGTTTTGACACCGTAGACGGCGCGGTTCGCCTGACTCGAGAGGCGGCTCACAGCAAAGCCCGCATTTTACATGCTGCCGATGCCACCGGAGAAGCCATACGCCAGGCCTTGGTGGGAAAGTGCATGGAAAAATCGATACCGGTTCTGGAAGACCACTTCTTGATAGACATTCTTACTGTAGAGAACCGCTGCGAAGGGGCTCTCGTCTATGACGCGAACCGCCGGGAAAAAGCGGTTTTTCTGGCGAGGGCGGTTATCATATGCACAGGGGGCGCCGGTCAGCTCTATAAATACACGACCAATCCGGAAATAGCTACTGCCGACGGTCTGGGGGCGGCCTTCCGGGCGGGCTGCGAGCTGACGGACATGGAGTTCGTGCAGTTCCATCCTACGGTTCTGGCCACGGACGAGCCCCGCCGTTTCCTTATTTCTGAAGCCGTCAGGGGCGAAGGGGGGCTCCTTTTCAATCAAAAAGGAGAAAGGTTTATGACCCGGTATCACTCACTGGCGGAACTGGCTCCCCGGGATATCGTCGCCAGGGCCATATGGAGCGAGATGACGGCAAGCGGCACGGATCACGTGTATCTGGACATGCGTTCCATCCCCAACCTTACGGAACGATTCCCCAATATATATAGAAACTGTCTGGCCCGCGGGTTTGACCCGGCCCGGGAGATGATACCGGTATCACCGGCGGCCCATTACATGATGGGAGGGATCAAGACCGATATCAACGGTGCAACCGGGGTTTTCGGCCTGTATTCCTGCGGAGAGGTGGCTTGCACCGGGGTTCACGGCGCGAACCGCCTGGCGAGCAACTCCCTTCTGGAGGGCATAGTCTTCGGCCAGCGTATAGTCAACAGCGCCGAGCATATGTTGTGGAAGAACAAGGTTAGCTTTGACGAAGTGGTAAAGAATTTTGACCGGGAATGGGTGCTGGTGCCGTACAGCGGGCGGGATTACATAACCCCGGACAAGGCCCTCGCCGCCGTAAAAGAAACCATGTGGGAACATGTGGGTATAATAAGGGATGAAATCGGGCTGAAAAAAGCAGCAGCCATAATCGAAGATCTATACAGCCGCCTGGCCGTGGGAGACGACATCTTGATGTACTATGAAGTGGTCAACATGCTCATCACGGCCAAGGTCATCACCCAAGCGGCGCTGTGGCGCCGGGAAAGCAGGGGAGCCCACTTTCGCCGCGATTACCCGGTGCCGGACGACGTGCTGTGGTTGAAGCACCTTTCGTTCATGGCTTACTAGCGCAAAACCTATGGCTATTGACGGAACCCGGCCTAAGAACGTATTCTTGAATCCGAGTTGGCCTGTGTGTAGAGGCGGCGGGGGTGAAACGAATGGAACAGCTTTACTTGGATGACCTCATAAAACGGGCGTTACAGGAGGATATAGGTTACCGGGACCTGACGACAGACTCTATTGTTCCTCCGGACCAGCGGAGCCGTGGGGTCATTATCGCCAAACAAGAAGGTGTCATCGCCGGGATAGAGGTGGCCCGGCGCACTTTTCATTTGCTGGACCCGGGGGTTGACTTTCAGAATCTCGTCGAAGACGGGGACGTGGTCAAGCCCAAAGATATTGTGGCCCGGCTCGAAGGGCCGACATGCGCTATTTTGCAGGGAGAGAGGGTGGCTTTGAACTTTCTTCAGCGCATGTCCGGCATCGCCACCTATACCCGGAGGCTGTGCCAGGCGATATCGGGCTACAAGGCCCGGGTAGTGGATACCCGCAAAACTACTCCCGGATTGCGGGTCCTGGAGAAGTACGCGGTAAGGGTGGGAGGCGGCGCCAACCACCGGTTCGGTTTGTATGACGGCGTCATCATCAAAGACAACCACATCATCGCCGCCGGGGGCATCAAGAGAGCCGTGCAGGCGGTCCGGGGCAAGGTGCCCCACACGGTGAGGATCGAGGTGGAAGTTCAGGACCTGGAAATGCTGGCCGAGGCTCTGGATGCCGGAGCTGACGTCATTATGCTGGACAACATGGATATCGAGACCATGAAGAAAGCGGTGGAGCTCGTCGCAGGCCGGGTTCCCCTGGAGGCTTCCGGAGGGGTGAACGAACAGAATATTCGGCAAGTGGCCGCGACCGGCGTCGATTACATATCGGTAGGCGCCTTGACCCACTCGGTGAAGGCCCTGGACATCAGTCTCGATTTGATATAGAGGCTCCTGGAAGCTCCGGTTGACAATTGTTAACCTGTTTGTTTAAATGAGGTTAACAATTAACCGGGGGTGTTGGTGTTGCGTTTCAGTACCAGAGAAATCGTCATGGCCGGCATGTTTGCCGCCTTTGCGGCAGCGGTTGCAGTGGTATTCCGGTTGGTCCAGCCGGCCCTTGTTCCCTTCAGCCTGCTTCCTATGGTGGCGCTTCTCGCAGGAGGGCTTCTTCCCCGGCGGGTGGCGGCGGCGAGCATGGGAGTGTACATGCTTTTGGGCCTGGTAGGCCTGCCGGTCTTCGCTTCGCCTCCGTTCGGAGGTCTGGTCTACGTGCTCAAGCCATCTTTCGGGTTTATAATGGGATTTGCTGCAGCTGCCTACGCCGTGGCCTGGATCACAGAAAAACTGGGCCGCAGCCGGGCGGTGTGCCTGGTGGCCTCGATAGTCGGCATTTTGGCGATATATGCGGTTGGACTCCCTTATTTGTACTTGATATTGAAATTCTATCTGGGACAAGTGGTGGATGTTTACAAAGTGCTTAAGATAGGCTTTTGGCCGTTTATAGGGCTGGATCTGGTCAAGGCAGTCATAGCTTCGGTTTTGATCGAGGAAGTAGGAAAGAGAGTGACGATAATAGAGCCGCAGGTATTGGTGAAAGACGCAGACTAATATGCCACGGATACACAGACCCGGCACTCAGGCGTGGTTTTCGGTGGATGTATAATGGTTCCGAACGCGCCCGCACATTGCGGCCTCAGCCCGAACTAAGTTAACACTGACTGCCGGGCAGGTATTATTTTTGTAGACGCTGATTAACGCAGATGCGTTGAAAACCAATTGCGACAGGGGTGTTAGCCGGGCGTCCGGCACTCAGGACGGCCGTGCACCCGGGAACCTTGTATCTCAGAAGCAAGGTCGTATCTCGACTTTGACCTGAGTGCCGGATCGCACCGAAGTGAGCCGATGTGTTGCAGGCGAGGAGTCTTGGAGCGAGCTGGCTAACACTCCTGAGAACGATAGCTGTGTTTTCCGTCCTCTCGTGGTGACACCGAGGGGTGTCATGAGCGTCTGCGTCTGATTGAGAATCTATGCCTGGGCCATGGGGGAAGGGGAGAAGGTGGAGGCGCGAATAACGGACATTCGCGGCATAAAGGTAGGGACGGCCGAGGAGCTCGAGGGCTTGACCGGGTGTACGGTGGTTCTGGCGGAAGAAGGCGCCGTGGGCGGGGTGGATGTTCGCGGCTCGGCTCCGGGAACGAGGGAAACTGATCTCTTGTCGCCTCTCAACCTTGTAACAAAAGTACACGCGGTTTTACTGACCGGGGGAAGCGCCTTCGGGCTCGATGCTGCCGCCGGGGTCATGCAGTACCTGGAGGAACGCGGAATCGGGTACGATACCGGGAAAACGGTAGTCCCGATAGTTCCGGCTGCCGTTATTTTCGACCTCAACGTGGGAGACCACCGGCGGCGCCCGGACAGGGCTATGGGATACCGGGCCTGCGAGAATGCAGGGAAGGCCGTACCCGAAGGCAACGCCGGAGCCGGGGCCGGAGCGACCGTAGGCAAGGCCTTAGGGTACGAGTACTGCACCAAGAGCGGGCAGGGATCTGCAGCCGTTCGGCTGAGGACCGGGCTTATTGTCGGTGCCCTGGCGGTGGTGAACGCGTACGGAGATGTCGTAGATCCGGTAAGCGGCGAAATCATAGCCGGGGTCAGGAATCCGCAGGGGGAAGGCTACCTGCGTACTACTGAGATATGGAAGAGCGAGGGAGATGCGCCTAACCAGGCCTTTGCCCAAAACACCACTATAGCGGTTGTAGTTACCAATGCCCGTCTGACTAAGAGCCAGGCAGCTAAGGTGGCGCAGATGGCCCACGACGGGATGGCCCGGGTAATCGTTCCCTGCCATACCATGTACGATGGGGACACCGTATTCACCCTGGCTACCGGCGATACCGAGGCAGACGTTAACCTGATAGGGATGCTCGCCCAGGAAACCATGATGAAGGCCATCGTCCGGGCGGTCACACACGCCCGGGGCGTCAAAGGGATAAAAGCTGCGCGTGACACGGGCCCAGATTAACAAATCCCCCAGTTTGTCGGGGATTTAGACGCTGATTCACGCAGATTTGATGTAAAATTATGGCCCTTGGATTGCAGCACCATGAACAAGTAAACTGACAATAATACTGCCTATTGTCAACTCACAGTTTTCGTCCTCTAATAGTGGCGCCGGAAGGTCTCATGAGCATCTGTGTTAATCTGTGGTTATCTGTGCCCATCAGTGGTTATCTGTGGCCATCTGTGGCTACAATCTGTGTTCATCTGCGGTAATCTGTGGCCATCTGTGGTTACCTGTGGCTCCGAAGGGGGATTGCCTTTATGATACTAGGGTTTGATGTCGGCAACTCCAATATAGTCATTGGCGTGTTCAGGGACAGGAAGCTCCTGACCCAGTGGCGCATCCGTACCGACCGGCAGAAGACGGCGGACGAATACGGCATGCTTATCAAAGAACTTTTCGATTTTGCCGGGCTGGAGATGAAACAGGTCAGAGGCGTGGTGGTATCTTCAGTTGTGCCGCCGCTGATGCAGGAACTGGAGTGGATGATCGGCAAGTACTTCGGTGTATCCCCGCTGGTCGTAGAGCCGGGGATAAAGACCGGTCTTTCCATCCGCTACGACAACCCTCGGGAGGTCGGAGCCGACCGGGTGGTAAACGCCGTTGCCGCTTACGAAAAGTACGGGGGTAGCCGTCCTTTGATCATCGTCGATTTCGGGACGGCCACGACTTTCTGCGTGGTCACGGCCCAGGGAGAGTACCTGGGAGGAGCCATAGCTCCGGGAATAGGCATATCGACCGAGGCTCTGTTTGCCCGCACCGCCAAGCTCCCCAGGGTGGAACTCATCCGGCCCAAAAGCGTTATCGGCAAGAACACGGTTATGAGCATGCAGTCGGGTATCATCTTCGGCTTCGTGGGACAGGTGGAGGGCATCGTTCGGAGGATGAAGGAAGAGATCGGCCAGGACGCCTTGGTGGTGGCCACCGGGGGACTGGCCGAGGTCATCAGCCGCGAGGCGGACTGCATCGACATAGTGGACCCGGTCTTGACTCTGGAAGGTTTGCTTCTCATCTACGAGAAAAACCGCTCATGAGGAGAAGACCTTGCTGGAAATCGGCAACATCCGCTTAGAAAACTGCCTCCTGGCAGCGCCTATGGCCGGGTTCACCGACAAAGCCTTCCGCCTCATCCTCAAGAAGCACGGAGCCGGGCTGGTTACCACGGAGATGATCAGCGCCCAGGCCCTGGTGTATGGCCAGGAAAAGACCATGTTCATGCTCGACTTAACCGGGGAAGAGCCGCCCGTCGCTGTGCAGATATTTGGCCGCGATCCCCTGGTCATGGCCCGGGCCGCCCGTCTGGCGGCGGATCGCGGAGCCCATATTATTGACATCAATATGGGCTGTCCCACGCCCAAGATTGTGAAAAACGGCGAGGGCGCCGCCCTTATGAAAGAGCCTCAACTTGCAGCGCGCATAGTCGAGGCCGTGGCCGAAGCGGTGGACGTACCCGTAACCGTTAAAATGAGATCGGGATGGGACTCATCCAGTATCAACTGTTGCGAAATAGCCCTCCTGGTACAAGAGGCCGGCGCCAGGGCAGTGACCGTGCATCCCCGCACCCGCGAGCAACTTTTTTCAGGCAGGGCCGACTGGTCTGTTATCCGAGCCGTAAAAGAACGGGTAAGAATACCCGTGATAGGGAACGGAGACGTGACTTCTCCTGAGAATGCCCGTCAGATGCTGGCAGAAACGGGGTGCGACGGGGTTATGATCGGGCGGGGCTGCCTGGGAAACCCTTTCATATTCGAGCGTACCCTGCGCTACCTCAAGACCGGCGAACTTCCTCCCGAACCCACAGTGGAGGAGAGGATAAGGGTCGCCAGGGAACACTTGGCTCTGGCCTGCCGTATCAAAGGTGAGCCCCGCGGAGTTCTGGAAATGCGCAAGCACCTCGCCTGGTACATAAAGGGATTACCCCACGCCACTGCCGTTCGTGCTCGCATGAACCAGGCCCGAACCCTCTCCGAGATAGAAGCCATACTGGACGACACAAGCGACGACACAAGGGGACGGTTCTCCTGTGTCTGATTCTGCGAATCAGACACAGGAGAACCGTCCCCTTGTGTCTTACTTGTCCAGCACCGGTAACGGTGCTAAAATTATCCCAAGCCATGTGAACAAAATTGTACACATAGAGGCGGGCCGAGAGAGGAATACTTTACTGAGCAGGGGCGGGATAGGGAGTGGTTAACTTTTATCGGGTTCAAGACAAGATCATCAGCCGGCAGAAGATTGACAGTGTCGTCTCCAGGATACTGGAAATGCGGGCCCGTGGTTTTTCCCAACAAGAGGTAGCGGACCGCCTAGGGGTTGACCGGACTTTCGTCTCGCGGCTGGAAGGCATCGGAGAGATCCGTAAAGGAGCGTCGATAGCGGTTGTTGGGTTCCCGGTCCTGAATAAGAGCGAGATTGAAGAGGTCCTGCG
>CAYONS010000001.1:85294-91472 GCA_964405385.1 uncultured Syntrophothermus sp. | reverse complement strand
GAGGTGGGAAACACGGGATTAAGTACCGGTCCGCACCTGCATTTTGAGGTTTGGGTCGGGGATGAGGCCAAAAACCCCTTGGCTTATCTTGCTCGTTAGCCGATTGCTTTCAAGAGAATTCCGGTTATGGTCCACCGGTCCGGGTGGGCCATTTTTTTGTGGGGTGAAGATGGGCCGGTAACGAGACGGCGAAGCGGTACGTTAGGGGTACGGAAATGGGCTATAATAGATTAGGTTATGGGGAAAGGAGCGGCAGAAGTGTACGTTACTCTATTTGCTGATGAAAAGGGGAATGTGTACGAACACCCTGGACTGCGGATGCTGGGTAGGACCGCAGATGCTTGGGTATTTCCTCGAAGGGGAGAAACCGTGAAGCTGCCCCGCGGGGCTTCGCTGGTGATGGTTCCCGAACATTATCCGGTGGGCTGGGATACTGAACGAAAGAAAACTGTTGTAATACAGTCTAACCCGTACACGGGAAAAGGGCGGGTGTACGCCGTAGCCGCTCTTCTCCCCCAAGGGTTCACCCGCACTTATCTTCCTGCTACGGTAGTGCCAAGCGGCAAAGGGGTATTGCCTCTGTTGGGCTACGCAGCCGTGGGGTTGAAAAACGAAGAAATCTACGTCGCAGCAGTCAAGACCGATGTTCACAAGAAGTGGCACCCCCGGTTTTACCATACGGCGTCCTTAGAAAAAAGGATTGCCAAACACCTGTCCCGGTATCCGGGTAACCGGATACTGGAGCAACTGGCCCACTGCGCCAAGAACTACGGCTGTTTTACTGCCCAGAACATATTTTACGAGCGGTGGGAAGGAGGGATACCGACCTCTCCCGTTTGTAACGCGGCCTGCATCGGCTGCATCTCCGAGCAGGAAGGGGAGGCTGTTTCCCCTCAGGAGCGGCTCAACTTTGTGCCGGAGGTAAAGGAAATAGTTGAGGTGGGGGCCCATCATTTGTCTCGGGCGGAGGAAGGGATTATAAGTTTCGGGCAAGGTTGTGAGGGCGAGCCTTCACTCAACTGCGATGTTTTGGCTAGCGCTGTAAAAGATATACGCAGAAGAACCCAGCGGGGAACCATAAACATCAACACTAACGCGGGGTTCACCGACGGCATCAGGAAGATAGTAGATGCTGGGCTGGACTCTATGCGCGTGACTATTTTCTCCTGTCAGCCGGACAACTACAACCTGTACCACCGTCCTCGGGGCTTCGGTCTGGAACAGGTGGAGGAATCCATCCGCTACGCCAGAAAAAAAGGGGTGTATGTCTCTCTTAACCTTTTGACCTTCCCCGGTTTTACCGACCGGGAGGATGAGATGAAGGCCTTAATGGAATTTATTAACAGGAATGGTGTCAACATGGTGCAGCTGCGAAATCTGAACCTGGATCCTGAACAATTATTCTCCTTCTTTCGGGCCTCTGTACCCGCAGCCGGTGTCAGGGGGCTGGTTCAAGCCCTGCGGGCTGCCGGGGTAAAGGTCGGCTCCTACTCCCACCCGGTGCGCCGCTGTATGCCAGACTAATGGGTGGTTATCGGAGTCTGCACAAGGAGTACCTATCAGAAGCCAGCAACCTTACCTGCTTCTTCCTCCGCTATAGATACAGGCCGGTAAAACGCACAAGGGAATCGATGCGGTTTTTCTTCAATCGACCATTTGTTTTGATTGTTTAACTTGCTGTGTGATTGAAAAGGCTCGAATCTTGTTTTTGCGAGGGCTACCTGATATAATTAACTCCGTCACTAAGGGAGGAGAAGAGGTGAGAAGGTGAAAAAAGAAATACATCCCAAATACTACAGGACTACCGTTACCTGTGCCTGCGGTAATTCCTTCGAGACCGGTTCGACCAAAGAGAACCTGAGAGTCGAGATCTGTTCCAAGTGCCATCCTTTTTATACCGGAACGAGGGTCAGGGTCGTAGAGACCGGCGGCAGGGTAGACAGGTTCAAGAAAAAATACGGTCTAAAGTAATAGCAGGGAATTTCTCTGCTATTCTTTTTAACCGGTTAGCTTAGAGTTATGGCCATGCCTGAAGGCTTGGGCAGGGAAAGGATTGATATAGTTGTCCCAGGCAGGGTATGCTCCAAGTGCAGAGCGTTCCCGGCACGGAGCCAATGCAGGAGGAGGCGTGCCGGGTAGTTTTTTTGCTGGGTCTTTTTCTTATGGGGGACAGGCAGTTATCGAAGGTGTCATGATGAGAGGGCCCAAGAGCTGGGCCTTAGCTGTGCGCCGACCCGACGGCAGCATAGCGGTAGAAAAAGAAGAAACCCCCGCTTATACTGAGAGGAACCGGTTGTTCAGGCTTCCGTTGGTTAGAGGGAGTTTCGTGCTTTTAGATTCATTAGTTCTGGGACTGAAAGCTTTGAGCAAGTCCGCCAACCTGGCCATGGACTCTGACCAGGAAGAATTGTCCTTTAAAGAGATAGTGGGAAGCATCGCGCTGGCTTTCTTGCTGGCGGTGTTGCTGTTCATAGTTGTCCCAACGGGAGCAGTGCATATTGCAAGGCATTGGGTGCCAGGGGTATTGCTTCAAAACGTTTTTGAGGGCATTATTAGAATGGCGGTTTTTATCGCATACTTGATAGTCATCTCCCGGATGGAAGATATTGAGCGGGTTTTCATGTATCACGGAGCTGAGCACAAGGCCATCAATGCTTTCGAACGGAAAGAGGCTTTAACGCCAGAAAACATCGCCAAGTATCCTACTCTTCATCCGCGCTGCGGGACCAGTTTTTTGCTGGTTGTGCTTGTTATTTCTATTTTCGTATTTGCTTTATTGGGTGGGGGCGGCCTCTGGTGGAAGATCGTGTCCAGAATACTGGTACTTCCGGTTGTAGCCGGTCTGGGCTACGAGTTCGTCCGGTTATCCGGTCGCTGGCAGGATAAGGCTTGGGTGGGTATTCTGACAGCGCCAGGGCTGTGGCTCCAGAGGTTGACTACACGCGAGCCGGATGAAGGACAGTTAGAGGTCGCAATCCGTGCTCTGCAGGAAGTTCTGGAAGACTGAGATGGAGTCGGGATATTCAGGAGGAGTTAAGAAGGATGCTAGAGAAGCTGGACAAATTAGAAGAAAAATACGAGTATATAACCGGTTTGTTATCTCAGCCCGAGATAATAGCCGATCAGGCCCGTTTTCAGAAATATGCCAAAGCCCACGCGGATCTAACGGATCTGGTTGAGACTTACCGGCAGTACAAGAAAGTGCGCCAAGAAAAAAAAGACGCGAAAGCTATGCTGGAAGAGGAAGAAGACGCGGATCTGCGGGAAATGCTAATAGAAGAATTGAAAACCCTGCAGGACAAAGAGGAAGAACTGGAGCACAGACTGAAAGTACTCCTTTTGCCTAAGGACCCGAATGACGAAAAGAACGTGGTTATGGAAATCCGGGCCGGAACCGGAGGCGAAGAGGCAGCCCTTTTTGCCGCTGACCTTTTCCGCATGTACAGCAGGTATGCGGAAAAACAGGGTTGGAAGATAGATATAATGGATACGAGCTATTCTGATCTGGGCGGGTTTAAGGAGATCATCTTCATAGTTGAAGGCAAAGGCGCCTTTAGCCGGCTCAAATTCGAGTCAGGTGTTCACCGTGTTCAGAGGATACCAGTCACAGAGTCAGGGGGGCGAATTCACACCTCGGCCGCTACGGTGGCGGTTCTGCCTGAGGCGGAAGAGGTTGAGGTGGACATTAACCCCAACGACCTGCGCATAGATGTGTTTTGTTCCAGCGGTCCTGGTGGACAGTCGGTTAATACCACCCAGTCGGCGGTAAGGATTACCCATTTGCCAACAGGGATTGTAGTGAGCTGCCAGGATGAAAAATCGCAGCACAAGAACAAGGACAAGGCAATGAGGGTTTTGCGGTCCAGATTGCTGGAGCTGAAGAAGGCAGAGCACGAAGCAGAGATAGCCGATGCCCGCAGGAGTCAGGTGGGGACCGGAGACCGCAGCGAACGCATCCGCACCTACAATTTCCCGCAAGGCAGGGTCACGGACCACCGCATAAACCTCACTCTACACAAGCTGGACTCCGTTCTCGAAGGGGAACTTGACGAAATAATAGAAGCTCTTATTACTCACGACCAAGCGGAAAAGATGAGGCAGGTTGAATAGATGCAGGATATGTGGACCATTAAGAGCCTTCTGGAATGGACTGCAGGTTATTTCGGCCGAAAAAACGTGGAAAACCCCCGGTTAGAGGCAGAGCTGCTGTTGGCTCACGTGCTGGGAACAGACCGCGTCGGGCTTTATGTGAATTATCACCAGCCTGTTAACCAGGAGGAGAGATCCCGTTACCGCGAACTCGTCAAACGGCGGGTCCAGGGGGAGCCCGTGGCTTACCTTACTGGAAAGAAAGAGTTTTTTTCTCTTGATTTCGAAGTAAATCCTCAAGTTTTAATTCCCCGCAGCGACACGGAGCCCATGGTAGAGAAGGCAATAGACCTGGGACGTGCTATGGGTGGGGCAATAAAAATAGCCGATGTGGGCACAGGTAGCGGGGCAATTGCAGTTGCGTTGGCTGTACACCTGCCTCAGGCCCAGGTGTTTGCAACCGATATTTCGCCTTCGTGCGTGCAGGTCGCCGCGAGAAACGCCGCCCGCCACCGGGTACGAGAAAGAATCGATTTCCTGGTAGGGGACTTACTGTCACCGTTAGAACCGGGCGACGGAACGTTGGATATGGTAGTAGCCAATCTTCCCTACGTTCCGGCGTACGAATATGAAAATCTACCTTCAGGAATAAGAGAGTTCGAACCCCGTTTGGCTTTACATGGGGGAGAAGACGGCTTAGACTTATACCGCAGATTAATGCCTCAGGCGAGACAACTCCTGCGAAGCGGCGGGTATATCCTATTGGAGATAGCCTGGAACCAAGGCCGGGACATGTGCAGTCTGATGGGGAGTTATTTTGATGTGATTGAGATAGGACAAGACCTGGCCGGAAGAGATAGGTTTGTGGTCGGGAAGAAAGGGGATTAGCCTGTATGAAAACAGAGTATTATAAAGTTGATCCGGAATCACCCGATGCCGAGGTCATATCGCGAGCAGCCGCTCTTATTCGCCAAGGTGAGGTGGTTGCTTTCCCTACAGAAACAGTTTATGGTCTGGGGGCGAGTGCTTTTGACGAGGAGGCAGTGCGCAAGATATTTGCGGCCAAAGGAAGGCAGCCGGATAATCCCCTTATAGTGCACATCAGTGATGCCGGCCAACTGGTGGATATAGTGAAATTCATCCCGGAAGAAGCGCGGATTCTCATGGACAGGTTTTGGCCGGGGCCTTTAACCCTGGTTATGGAAAGCCTGCCTTCGGTAGCCCCGGCGGCCCGGGCAGGAGGGCCTACGGTAGGCGTGAGAATGCCGAGTCACCCCGTGGCTTTGGCTTTGATCAGAGAAGCCGGGCCCCTAGCAGCTCCCAGCGCCAACCTGTCAGGGCGACCCAGCCCAACCACAGCAGATCACGTAAGAAAAGACATGGACGGCAGGATAAGAGCGGTGCTGGATGCGGGAGCCACGGGATTGGGGATAGAGTCCACGGTACTTGACGTAACGGAGAAGCCTTTTCGGGTGCTGCGACCGGGGGCGGTTTCGCTCGAGGAGCTGGAAGACGTGCTCCCCGGAAATATCGTAATGGCGGAGGACCAATCGCCTGCAGATAAGTACCCGCATTACCAGACCGGTGCCGAGATTATCCTGGCTGTGGAGCCGGCGGAAATAGAGGGCATCCTAGCCAAGTATAAGACGGAAGGGAAAAGGGCAGGATTGGTTATTCATAACCCCGGTAGGTTTTCCGGGGTAACAAAGCTGTTTGACCGAGTTTATCAATTGCCTTCAGATATTGACGAGGCGGGCAAGCTCTTGTACACTGTTCTGCGCGATGCAGATGACGAGGGATTGCAAGTTCTTTTCATTGAGCCTTACCCTGAGAAAGGTAAGGCTTTGGCTTTTATGCATAGAGTGAAGAAGGCAGGCCGCAGTAGATGATAGGGCGACAGGAGTGTTAGCCGGGCGTCCGGCACTCAGGACTGGCGAACAGCCAGGAACCTTGTATCTCAGAAGCAAAGTTGCATCTCGAGTTTGGCCTGAGTGCCGAAAGCCGATGTGTTGCAAGCGAGGAGTCTTGGACCGAAGGCCGTAATTTTAAATTAAATCTGCGTGAATCAGCGTCAAAAAAATAATATCTG
>CAYONS010000001.1:44882-85194 GCA_964405385.1 uncultured Syntrophothermus sp. | reverse complement strand
GTGTTCATCTGTGGCTCGTTTTGGTAGCAGAAAGGCAGGGCTGTACGTGATCATACAAGATCCGGCAACGGTGGCAGTTGTGGCGGTGGCGTTGGGAACCGATGCTTTTTCTGTAGCCCTGGGCCTGGGGATTGCCCGGGTTGCTGCAAGTTTTCGGGTTCGTTTTGTTGGAGTAGTCAGCGTTCTCCATGTATTGATGCCGCTCGTGGGGTTGGAGATTGGCTTGACTGCCGGCCGTATACTAGGGGTATGGGCAGGAAGAATAGGGGCTCTGGTTTTGGTTTTGGTGGCCTATGATATGTTGAGAAAAGGGAAAACAAGTAACGCCGAAGCTCCATTGTCCCAGACACAGGGCCTGGGGCAGAGGAAAGTAGCGTTCGCCGGAGCCAGCCTGGCCGCGGTCTGGGCATTGGGTTTATCGGTGAGCATGGATGCGCTCACGGTGGGTTTCGGGTTGGGGACGGCAGAGGTGCCCGTAGGAATTACTGTGGCTGTCATGGGGGTTACCGCAGGAGTTATGACTGCTGCCGGATTTTTTGGGGGCCGGTGGCTGGGTAAGACGGTGGGGCGAGCAGCTCAGGCTTTGGGTGGTTGCGTTCTCCTATTGATAGCTCTTAAAATGGTGTTGTAGTTTGTTGTTTGAAGGGGGGGGCGGCCCGGTGCGCAACATCAAGGTATTGTTCGTATGCAGCGGCAATACTTGTCGAAGCCCGATGGCGTCCGCTTTGTTTCGCAAGTATTTGGAAGAGAGATTTCCCGAATACAAGGACAGTATCTTCGTTGATTCCGCGGGAGCCTACACTCTGGAGGGGCTGCCGGCCTCTGAGGAAGCTATAGAGGTCATGGCCAATCACGAGGAGCTGGATCTCACCGGGCACCGGACCAAGCGGATAGCGGCCGAAATGGTGGAAGAAGCCGATCTAATCCTCACTATGACCCTTCTGCTCAAGGATGAGCTGGTAGCCAGATATCCCTGGGCCGCGGACAAGATATTCACTGTGAAAGAGTTTGCTGCCGGGCAGAACTGGACAGAAGGAGAAATTGACTTAGACGTAATAGACCCTTTTGGATTAGGGCTTTTCGCTTATGAGGAAGCTTACGCAGAACTGAAGGAATTGGTAGCGGAAATTCTCGACAAGCTTGTGGATTATTTGACCCGATCGGATGCAAATGGCAAATGACGGTTTTGACAAAAAGTTGGCACACTGGATACGGAACAGCCGTTTCCGTGTTATCATGCCGGGCGCTAGAGAGGTAATAGGTTAGATGTTTCTTTTAGGAAGTGATCTTGGTCTAAGGGGGCCCGGCGTGGCTTACGGGAGGATATAGAAGACAGAAGAGAGAAAAGAATTTATGAGGTGAGGGATTTGACTATCGCCATCGGGTGTGATCATGCAGGATATGTCCTCAAGGAGTTTCTCAAAAGCAGACTTGGGGGTGAGGGCTACAGAGTTGTCGACTACGGGACTGATTCGGAAGAACCTGTCGATTACCCGGATGTAGCGGAAAAGGTGGCACTGGCTGTCAGAAGCGACGAAAATACCTTGGGCATATTGGTTTGCGGGACAGGCATTGGGATGTCCATTGCAGCCAACAAGGTTCCGGGAATAAGGGCGGCGGTTTGCCATTCCCGGTATACTGCCAGGATGGCCAGGGAACACAACTCGGTGAACGTAATTTCGGTTGGAGCACGGATATTGGAACCGGATGAGGCCTGGGAAGTTGTGAAAGAATTCCTTAGTGCATCGTTTCAGGGGGGCAGGCACAGCCGCAGGGTGGAAAAGATAACTGCCCTGGAAACAAAGTATATGAACCCAAAAGCGTAATTAAACGAGGGGGTTGTAAGGGTGGACTACATTGAGAAATACGTGAGACCGGTCGATCCGGAGGTGGCTGAGGCCATTGCCAACGAAGAAAGAAGGCAGGCCACGAAGTTAGAGCTGATAGCTTCAGAGAACTTTGTGTCCAGAGCAGTTATGGCGGCTCAAGGATGCGTAATGACCAACAAATACGCTGAAGGGTACCCTGGGAAGCGGTATTATGGAGGGTGTGAGTTCGTCGATGTTGTGGAAGATTTGGCTCGAGAGAGAGCGAAGAAGCTCTTCGGGGCTGAGCATGCCAATGTGCAACCTCACTCTGGGGCCCAGGCCAACACCGCCGTGTATTTCGCAGCATTGCAGCCGGGAGATACGATTCTGGGCATGAACCTTTCTCACGGTGGGCATCTAACGCACGGAAGCCCGGTAAACATATCCGGCACATACTTCAATATCGTGCCGTACGGGGTCAACAAGGAAACGGAGACCATAGATTACGATGAACTGAGGGATATTGCCCGCAAGGCCCGGCCTAAAATGATAGTTGCCGGGGCCAGTGCTTATCCGCGGGTATTAGACTTCAAAGCGTTTAGGGAGATTGCGGACGACGTTGGTGCTCTGCTCATGGTAGACATGGCTCATATAGCCGGGCTAGTGGCTGCGGGTCTGCACCCCAACCCGGTGCCTTATGCTGATTTCGTTACTACCACTACCCACAAGACGTTGAGAGGTCCGCGGGGTGGGATGATACTCTGTTCGTCCGAGTGGGCAGCCCGCATCGATAGGGCTGTTTTCCCTGGAATACAGGGAGGCCCGCTGATGCACGTGATCGCTGCCAAGGCTGTCTGCTTCAAAGAAGCTCTGAGCGAAGAGTTTATAACCTATCAGCAAAACATAGTTAAGAACGCCAAAGCTTTAGCATCGAGCCTCATTGCCCACGGGTTCAGGCTGGTCTCGGGGGGGACGGACAATCATCTGATGTTGGTAGACGTTAAGGCCAAGGGAATGACCGGGAAGGTAGCAGAGGAGTTGCTGGAAGCGGTTAACATAACCGCCAACAAAAATACTATTCCATTCGATACGGAAAAGCCGACAGTTACCAGCGGGATTCGCTTGGGGACCCCTGCTATAACTTCTCGGGGAATGAGGGAAGACGACATGTACCAGATAGGGCAGGCCATTAATCTGGCTCTGAATTACCCTGAGGACGAAGACAAAAGGAGCGAAGCCAGAGGAATCGTAGCCGAGCTGTGCCGGAAATACCCTCTGTACGAAGCCTGACCTCTTGTTGAAAGGAAGAAAAAGGCATGGACTGGGATCGCCCTTCTTGGGATGATTATTTTCTGGAGCTAACTAGGGTAGTGGCCAAGAGGTCCACTTGTCTGCGGAGGCATGTAGGAGCGATATTGGTCAAGGATGATAGGATAATAGCTACCGGATACAACGGGGCCCCCCAGGGGCTGAAGCATTGCCTGGAGGCAGGGTGCTTGCGAGAGGAGATGGGAGTTCCATCCGGGGTCAGATACGAGTTGTGCCGTGGGGTCCATGCCGAACAGAACGCGATAATAAATGCGGCGCGCTACGGTGTTTCGACGATGGATGCGATTCTTTATTGTACTGACCAGCCCTGTATTTTGTGTGCGCGCATGTTGATTAACGCCGGCATCAAGAAAGTGATACACCAGGGAGATTTTGCGGACAATGTAGCCTTGCAGTTTTTTGAGGAAGCGGGGATCGAGGTTAAGAAGATTCCCGGCTAGGGCAGGTGACGGGGTGAAAACAAAGACGATATCTTTGCCTCGGCTGAACGGGCTTTCGCCGACTCTGGAGTCCACGGCCCTGAAGCTGATGGAAGAAGCCGGAGAATTAGCCCAAGCTATCGGTAAGCTACGCGGGCTGAGCGGAGAAAAGGTTGAGGTTAGCGAAAGTCAAGCAGTGGAACTGATAACAAGAGAACTACTGGATGTGGCTCAGACTGCGGTTTCTATGATGTTCGTGATGGAAGAGAGATACGGCGTCGATATTGAGCGGGCCCTGAGACATCACTATGAAAAGCTTTACCGGAAGGGATACTTGGTACACAAACATCAATCGCCGGAGACTGGTTCAGAAAAATGATCAACTTTTTTTTGCAAAAAAAGAGGAACTTTTTTGTGAGTGGCGAATTATGATTTTTGGTGTGTAAGGGGAGACAGATATTACCCGCGGCAGAAGTAACGTGCTGAAGGTGGTTTGAAATGGCTCCCAGGAGAGGCTGGCAAAGGGCGTTAGGGAATGCCCTTTCCATGGCTACCAATATGGCTGCGGCTATCGCTCTCGGCTATTTTGCAGGGAAATATCTTGACAACAAACTGGGAACCGAACCTTGGCTCACTTTACTTCTGTTTTTGTTGGGTGTAGCAACCGGCCTGAAGATAGTGTACGATCGGGCCTTCGGCAAGAGAAGAAACGGTTGGCAGTGGGAACAGGATAAGGAAAGTGATAACAAAATCAAAGTAAGGCCGGGCGATGAAGTTATAGAAGCCCTGAAGGCTGCTCGCGAGGGGCTAAAGGGTATCGAGGAAGAAGTCAAGAGCATTCACCCGAGCGCGGAAGATGCTGCAGATGAACAGGACAGCGACGGCAAGACGCATGAGGAAGATGATAGCAAGTGATATGGGCGGGCCTGGCCGCAGGTCTGGTGTTATACGCGATTAATCTCACTCTAATAGTCTTGACCTTGCGCAGGGCCAACCTCATGCCGGAAGAAGAAGCCCCGCGCTACATAGCCACCAGGTACTATATCCGGTACGGGATATTGGTACTGGTAGTAGGGGTCATGGCCTGGTTTGGGGGTCTGAAGTTTGCCTTAGGTACAATGGGTGGCTTGGTATTAGGCAAGTTTCTCTTGCTGATAGTTGGGGCATTAAGGCAGGATCTTTTTGTCCGGTTGCTCAAGGGTGGTGAGGAAGGGGAACCGGACAAGGAATAAGGAATTCCACAATAGAAGGGGGGGAGAAGATTGGTATTCGGAGCATCGTACGAACCGCTGTTTCACATTGGTCCTGTACCTGTCTATGATCACGTCGTAGCACAATGGATAGTATTGTTCATTTTGGCGGTTATATGCATCGCGGCGACCAGGAACATGCAGGTGGTCCCCCGTGGACTCCAGAACTTCTTTGAATGGATCGTGGAGTGGTGCTACAACTTCTTCGGTGGTGCTTTGGGCAGCGAACATGCTGCTAAGAGGTACACCCCGCTCCTTGCAACATTTTTCCTCTTTATCCTGACCAGTAACTACTTCGGCCTTATTCCCGGAGCGGGAACTATCCACGGTTTCGTTCCGCCTACCTCAGACTGGAATATCACAGGCACCCTCGCTACCATCGTATTTTTCTCGGTATTGATCGCGGGGTTCAGAGAGCAAGGTGGTCATTACCTGGCGCACTTCGTTTCACCTCACTGGCTGTTCTTACCCATGAATATTCTTGAACAGTTTGCAAGACCATTGTCTCTGACTCTCCGTCTATTCGGCAACATATTTGGCCATGAAATGATAGTTGCCTTTCTAGTCCTGATGGCGCCGTTCCTGGTTCCGATGCCACTGCAGGCTCTGGGGGTCTTAACAGGCCTTATCCAGGCACTGGTGTTCACCATTTTGGCGACCAGTTACTTGGCGGACGTTGTCGGAGAAGGGCATCACTAGATGTCAACAAAAACAACCTTGCTCATGATTTACTGGAGCAGCAGGAAAGGGGGGAAACAGAGTGGAAGGAGCAATTGCTATCGGAGCAGCCGTTGCCGTTGCAGTGGGAGCACTGGGCGGAGGTATTGGCATGGGGTTTGCTGGAGGTAAGTGCTTTGAGAGTATTGCCCGGCAGCCTGAAATCGCAGACCAAGTTAGAACCCTGTTGTTTATAACCCTCGCGTTCATCGAGACTCTAACTATTTACGGTCTACTCATCGCGTTCATGCTGGTTGGAAAAATCGGCTAGTCACAGTTGGAATCGCATCAAGTCTAGGTTTTGGGGCGATGGGGCTACGGAACACATGAAACCCGTCCCATCGCCCAAAACACTGTTTACGATGCCGAACTCATAGGAATGGAGGTAACATGCCCGTGATGAGGAAAAGATGGATAGTCTTAACAGTCCTCCTGTTGAGCATGGTCTTCGTACTTGGATTGGCTACCTCCTGCTACGCTTCGGAGGAAGGCGTGCCGCCATTCCCGAACATCTATAAGATCGGTTGGACGGCTGTAAACTTCTTCGTGCTTTTTGCTATCCTCTACAAGTTCGGGTACACACCGATCGTAAATATGCTGGAGCAGAGGAGCAATACCATTGAGTCCTCGCTGAAGCATGCGGAGGATCTGCGGGCCGAGGTTGAGCAGATGAGAAGGGAAGCTCAAACAAACCTGGCGGAAGCGCGCCGGGAGGCACAAGAAATAGTCGCCAGAGCAACCAAGGTAGCGGAAGAAACCAAGAACGAAATACTAGCCAAGGCGCAGCAGGATGCGCGTAACGAAAAAGAGAAGGCTTTGGCTGAGATCAAAGCTGAAAAGGAACAGGCCTTGGCCGAGCTCAGAGATACGGCCGCCACTCTGGCTATTATGGCTGCGGAGAAAGTTCTGGGCAGAGCTCTTACCGAAGAAGACCACAAAGGAATGGTCAAAGAGTTTGTTAAGGAAGCAGGAGATCTCCTATGTTAAATAAGAGCGTCGCGAGGCGCTACGCGGAAGCATTGTTTGCTATTGCCCAGGACACTAACAGAGTGGACGAGCTGCAAAACGAACTGGAGTTAGTGGTGCAGACTATTAGCTCCTATGAGGATCTGAAAGCCTACATGTTGCACCCACTGGTTCCTCCAAAAGATAAGAAGGACGTCCTAGCAAGGATCTTCGGAGGCAATATTTCGGATGTGGTCAAGAATTTCTTGTTCCTGGTGAGCGATAAGAGGCGCGAAGCTTACCTGGAGGCTATTTTGGAGGAATATAAGGCTTTGGCCAACGAGTTCAAGAATATTCTCTTTGCCGAAGTGGTATCAGCGAAACAGCTTACAGATTCCGACATCGAAATGCTCAAAGAACGGCTAGCGGCGGTAACCGGCAAGAATATTGACTGCAACGTTTCTGTTGACCCATCCCTGATCGGAGGAATTAGAGTTCGGGTCGGAGACCGAATAATTGACGCAAGTGTTAAGAAGAAGCTGGAAATGATGAAAGACAATCTCAAGAAGGCTAAGATCAGTTAATTACGATAGGGGTGAACAAGGAGATGAGTATCAGACCGGAAGAGATTAGCGCTATTTTGAAACAACAGATCGAGCGCTACCAATCCGAGGTCGAGGTCAGTAACGTCGGTACCGTTATCTACGTCGGTGACGGTATCGCGCGCGTATACGGTCTGCAGAATGCCATGGCTGGCGAGCTCTTGGAGTTCCCGGGCGGGACCTACGGGATGGTTCTCAACCTAGAAGAGGACAACGTCGGGGCCGTTTTGCTGGGAGAGTATTCGCACATTAAAGAAGGAGACATCGTCAAGGGAACCGGCCGCATCATGGAAGTACCAGTAGGCAAGGCATTGCTGGGCCGCGTGGTTAACGCCCTGGGTCAGCCTATCGATGGCAAAGGACCAATAAACACCAACCGTTTCCGTCCGGTGGAGCGCGTGGCTCCGGGGGTCGTGTCCCGGAAGTCCGTTTACCAGCCGATGCAGACCGGAATTAAAGCCATCGACGCTATGGTTCCTATCGGCCGCGGTCAGCGGGAACTGATAATCGGAGACCGCCAGACAGGTAAAACCGCCATCTGCGTCGACACCATCATTAACCAAAAAGACCAGAATATGATATGCATTTACGTGGCCATAGGTCAGAAACAGTCCACGGTGGCCAGTGTTGTCCAGAAGCTAGAAGAATATGGAGCCATGGACTACACCATCGTCGTAGCCGCGACCGCATCTGAGCCGGCGCCTTTGCTGTACCTCGCCCCCTATGCAGGATGCGCGATGGCTGAGGAGTTCATGGAAGCCGACAATGCCCACGTATTGATAATCTACGACGACCTTTCTAAGCACGCGGTGGCGTACCGCGAGATGTCTTTGCTATTGCGCCGTCCGCCGGGACGTGAAGCTTACCCAGGGGACGTATTCTACCTGCACTCCCGCTTGCTGGAGCGGGCCTGTAAGCTGAACGAGGCCCTAGGAGAAGGTTCGATAACGGCTCTGCCTATAATCGAGACTCAGGCTGGCGACGTGGCAGCCTACATCCCGACCAACGTAATTTCGATAACCGACGGCCAGATATACCTGGAAACGGACCTGTTCTACGCTGGTATCCGGCCGGCAATCAACGTAGGTCTCTCGGTTTCTCGAGTCGGGGGAGCAGCCCAAATAAAAGCTATGAAATCCGTTGCCGGCCAGTTGCGCCTAGACCTGGCCCAGTACCGCGAACTCGCCGCATTCGCCCAATTCGGTTCCGACCTAGACAAGGCGACCTTGGCCCGTCTGAACCGTGGGGAGAAAGTGCAGGAACTCCTCAAGCAGGGGCAATACCAGCCTATGCCCGTACAGGAACAGGTAGTTTCCATTTATTGCGGTGTCAACGGCTGGCTTGACGACATTCCGACGGACAAGGTGCAGCAGTTTGAGACCGAATTTCTAAAATTCGTACGGAGTAGCTATCCCGAAATTCTTAAGACGATAGCGGATACGAAGGTTCTGGATTCCAACACGGAGAAGACGCTGGTTAAGGCTATCCAGGAATTCAAGGCCATATTCGCTTAGGTGGTGAAATTATGGCTGGAAAAGGGGTTAGAGATTACAGACGCCGCATACGAAGCGTAACTAACACGCGGCAGATTACCAAGGCTATGAAGATGGTAGCCGCTGCCAAACTGCGCCGGGCTCAGGAAATGGCGGAAGCGTCACGTCCCTATGCCGGCAAGCTCACCGAGGTTCTGGCCAGACTGGCTGCTATATCGACGGAAACAAGGCACCCCTTGTTGGAGAAACATGAATCCATAGAGAATGTGACCTACGTTGTAGTCACGGCAGATCGTGGGCTGTGCGGTGCCTTTAATACTAACATCATCAGGGCAGCTCAGGAGTCCATGAAGGCAGAGACGCGTCCGGTGAGCATTGGGATTACAGCAGTCGGGCGCAAGGCAAGAGATTTCTTCCGCAAGCGCGGTTTCAAGATGCAAGGGGAATTCATCAATCTCGGGGACAGGATAAGCTACGCGCACGCCAAGGAGATAGGACAGTATATTATCC
Organism: uncultured Syntrophothermus sp.; assembly: GCA_964405385.1. Classification (GTDB taxonomy): domain Bacteria; phylum Bacillota; class Syntrophomonadia; order Syntrophomonadales; family Syntrophothermaceae; genus Syntrophothermus. The sequence goes on along the minus strand of CAYONS010000001.1, from coordinate 76,121 downwards.
AGATGTACGAGGAAGGTGCGACCGATGAGGTTTACCTCGTATACGCAAGGTTTGTAAACGCTCTGAGACAGATTCCGACAGTGGTGAAGCTCTTGCCCTTGGAGCCTCCGAAGAGCGAGGAAGAGGGAATGACGGCTAGAGAGTTTGTCGCCGACTATCTCTACGAGCCGAGCGCGGAGGAGATATTGATGACGTTACTGCCGCGCTATATAGAAAGCCAGATCTATCACGCGCTTCTGGAATCCAAGGCCAGCGAGCACGGAGCGCGAATGACTGCTATGAGTAATGCGACCGACAACGCAACGGAACTCATTCAGACGCTTACCTTGCAGATGAATAAAGCGCGACAGGCAGCAATTACCAAAGAAATTCTCGATATAGTAGGTGGCGCAGAAGCCCTCAGAAAAGGAGGAAAGTAAACGATGGCAAAGGAAACTATCGGCACCGTTGTCCAGGTTATCGGGCCGGTCGTGGACATCCGGTTTAAGCCTGGTGAACTGCCAGACTTGCTGAACGCTATTAGAATAAGGACAGAAGACCAGGATCCCGGCTTTAAGTCACCTATCAAACTCGACATTACCCTGGAGGCAATGCAGCTTCTGGGTAATGACGTCGTGCGATGTGTTGCCGTTCAGCCGACGGACGGCCTTATGCGGGGAATGAAAGCGGTCAACACAGGCGCACCCATCAAGGTACCGGTAGGGGACGGAACTCTGGGAAGGATTTTGAACGTGGTAGGACAACCGGTTGATGAGCTCGGGCCGGTGCAGGCGACCGAATACTGGGAGATACACCGCAAGCCTCCGGCTCTAGTTGACCAGGTGCCCTCCCGCGAGATGCTGGAAACGGGCGTAAAGGTTTTGGATCTTATTTGCCCCTATGCCAAGGGCGGAAAGGTAGGAATGTTTGGCGGCGCTGGCGTGGGCAAGACGGTTATAATAATGGAGCTCATCCGTAATATAGCTTACGAACACGGCGGATACTCGGTTTTCACAGGCGTCGGCGAGCGCAGCCGCGAAGGCAACGACCTGTGGAACGAAATGAAAGAATCCGGAGTTATCGACAAGTGTGCGCTGATTTACGGACAGATGAACGAGCCACCGGGCGCCCGGCTCAGAGTAGGGCTGACCGGATTGACTGTAGCCGAGTATTTCCGGGATGTGCAAGGGCAGGACGTGCTTATATTCATTGACAATATATTCAGATTTGCCCAAGCAGGTAACGAGGTGTCAGCTCTGCTCGGACGCATGCCGTCGGCGGTCGGTTATCAGCCGACGCTAGCCACAGACATGGGCTTGTTGCAGGAGCGAATCACTTCAACGAAGAAGGGATCCATCACCTCGGCGCAGGCAGTGTACGTGCCCGCGGACGACCTGACTGACCCGGCACCGGCGACGACCTTCGCTCACCTGGATGCGACCACGGTCTTGTCCCGGCAGATCGCGGAGCTTGGTATCTACCCGGCGGTGGACCCGTTAGATTCCACCTCGCGGATACTAGACCCGCTGGTACTCGGCCAGGACCATTACACCTGTGCCCGTGGCGTGCAGAAGGTGCTACAGAGGTACAAGGAACTCCAGGACATCATAGCAATTCTCGGTATGGACGAGTTGACGGACGAGGACAAATTGATAGTTGCGAGAGCAAGAAAGATACAGAGGTTCCTATCCCAGCCGTTCCACGTTGCCGAGCAATTTACGGGAACACCCGGGGTGTACGTCCCGGTTAAGGAAACGGTGTTCGGCTTCACCCAGGTACTGGAAGGCAAGTATGACCACCTGCCCGAAGCTGCCTTCTATATGGTCGGCAACATCGACATGGTAGTTGCCAAGGCGAAGGAATTGGAGGCGTAGAATAGATGGCTGAAAACACCTTCATGCTGGAAGTGGTTACCCCAGAACGCATAGTGCTCAGCGATGAGGTAGAGTTCCTGGTGGTGCCCGCCGTGGAAGGTGAACTGGGTGTGCTGAGAAACCACGCTCCGCTGGTGGCGGGATTGAAAATCGGTGTCGTGAGGTATCGCGGTACCGACGGAATAACCAGGCACATGGCAGTAAGCGGCGGCTTCATGGAGGTTATAGACAACCAGGCGGTGGTTTTGGCAGAGACCGCGGAAAGAGGATCGGAAATAGACATACTCCGAGCCAAAGCGGCCAAAGAGCGAGCCGAACGCAGATTGCAGCAGCGGACAGAGGAGATAAACTTTGTTCGTGCCCAGTTGGCCTTGCAGAGGGCATTAGCCCGTATTAAGGCGGCGGAAGCTGACCAGAGACTGTAAGCAGGGTTGGGACATGGGGAAGGCGGCCCGAAGGAGGAAGTTTCTTCGCAGGGTCGCGCGAAGGGAGGGAGCCGGATATGTGGCATCCGGCTCCCTCTTTTTCAATACCACCGGTGGTCACAAACCGTAAAAACGAGGTAGGCCAAGAAAGGCATCAATCGGCCCAAGGCCGAGCGGGAGGCTGCTCCTAATGCAAAAACAATTCGCGTTTGTTGCTCTGCTGTATCTGCTCGCCAAAATCGCGTTGTTCGTCGTTATATGGATAGCCACCTTCAAGATCCAAGAAAAAGCGATGGAAGCAAAGAGGAAGCGGGAAGCTCTCAGGCAGAGGCAGCAGCAAGCAGAAGATCAGGCCAAAGAGTATATCAGGCCCGAGGATTACCCCTACAAATGATATCACCACATCAACTGCGCTTTGACATTCATTTGATACTTGTGCCCTGGATGCGCCGGCCATAGAGGCCGGCCTTGTTTGTATAATAGGCCAGCTTGAATATTTGGCTCAAAAATTGGCAATGATTGCTACAAGCGATATATACGGAAGGGTTAAGAGCAATGAGACGGCTGGCGATTATAGTCGCACTGGGCATCGTTATGGGCCTACTTTTCCGGGTGCAGCACGTGCTGAAACCGGAGACCATAAACAGCAACCCCGAACAGCTTTGCAGCCTAGCTTTTTCAAAAACAGGCGCAACTTTGCTCGAATCACGCCTGGATGCCTGGGCCACAATAAAAAAAAGCAGTGACTTGCCAGAAATGAAACGCCTGTTGAGAAAAGTCGGGCAGGAGCTGGATATTGAAGTTGACGAGAAGCTCCTAAGTACAACCGCAAGCCCAGAGCTATTAGTTGCAGGAACGAGCGCAGTTCAGGGTGACAGACAGTATCTTCTGACGGCCCAGTGCAGCCAAGGAAGTACTATGGTACTTATCTCAATAATTAGTTCCGAAAGAGAGTGCCCAGAATTCCACAAATACCAGGAAGCCATTAGGAAGGTAGTTCCAGCCAGTACCGCAGTCCAATGTACTGCCGCCATTACTGGCGATGTAGGCACAGCGGGGCGGAGAAAACTCATCGAGCAAATGTTCACAACGCTGGGAGCCAGGACTATCGAGGTGTACGAAAAGGGAAATACCGTGAGTGCAACCGGACATACTCCATTGATTTCCAATAGCCTGGGCTACGAGAAGAAACAATACAACCTGCAAGCAGCGGTGCGCTACAATGCCGTGGAAGACAAAACCTACATATATCTCGGATCGCCATTACTACTAGGTGATTATTAAGGCCGGGCACGAGAGGTGGCGAAATATGGAAAGGGCTCCCCGTGAACAAACGGACAGACAAGTCTCTGCCCTGCCGGGCGAGGGGAATATCCTCATTGAGGGAGGCCTGACTTTACACGGGAAAGTACAGATCAGCCCCTCGAAAAACGCGGTTCTGCCCATACTGGCTGCCTGCCTGCTCCAAAGCGAGGGGCAAACAATTATTCCCGTCGTACCAAACCTGGCCGATGTCCGAACAATGATATCTCTGATAGAAGCTCTCGGACTGGCAGTAAAGAAGCGGGGGCCGGGGCTGGTTGTTGAAAACAGGGGCATTGAACAGCTTGAGCCCCCGTATGAACTGGTAAGGAAAATGAGGGCATCTATTCTCGTGCTCGCGCCGCTATTGGCCAGAAAAAAACGGGCTACCATCGCCATGCCCGGGGGCTGCGCTATTGGAACACGACCCATCGACCTCCACTTAAAAGGGCTGGCAGCGATGGGGGCCGAATTCCGCATGGAGAACGGCAAGATCAAGGCGAGGTGCTCGGGGCTTAAGGGGGCCAGGATATATCTAGATTTTCCCAGCGTGGGGGCAACCGAGACCTTAATGATGGCAGGAACGCTGGCTCAGGGCACAACGATCATTGAAAACGCCGCCTTAGAGCCGGAAATAGTTAATCTGGCTGAGTTTTTGAACGGCATGGGAGGCAGAATTCAAGGCTCAGGAACCAACGCTATCAGGATCGAAGGGGTAGAAAGCCTAAAAGGGATTGAACAGCGGATAATTCCGGACCGAATAGAAGCCGGAACCTATATGGTAGCCGTGGCCATCAGCGCGGGGGAAGCGGTGATAGAGAATACGGAACCTGCTCACCTGCAGGCTGTTATTGCCAAACTGCAAGAAGCAGGGGCCGAGGTGGAATATGAATCCACGAGAATTTACGTCAGGGCTCCGCAGATCCTCCGTCCTGTATATATACGGACTATGCCCTATCCCGGCTTCCCCACGGATATGCAGCCACAGTTCATGGCCCTCCTGACTAAAGCCAGGGGAACCAGCCTTATTGTGGAGACCATCTTTGAGAACAGATTCCTTCATGCAGCCGAGCTATCGAGAATGGGAGCAGGGATAAGAATTGAAGGCAGAACCGCCATTGTCCAAGGATCACGCCGCCTATGGGGGGCCAAGGTAAAAGCTACTGACCTCCGGGCTGGAGCTGCCCTGGTCGTAGCGGCGTTGGCCGCTCGGGGGACAACAGAAATCATGGGAAGCCATCACATCGACCGAGGTTATGAAAGCATGGTCGACAAACTCCAAGCCCTGGGAGCTCAAGTCAGCCGCCGGTAAACCAGAGTAATCGAGGTTCCCGGTTCCTCATATAATTAACCACATTGTGACGAGGAAAAGACCGGGGAGGCCTCCATGGTCAGACGTGTTAATGCTCGAAATCATCTTAAGAAAGTTATTCTATTATTTTTGATCGTCTGCGTATGCGCTGCCGTTATCATCGCCAAGAAGGCATCCCAGACCCCCGAATCGGGCCCAGAAATAAAAGTCTATTTCCATAATTTGAAGCGAACCAAGACTATACCTCTGGAGCAGTACGTCACCGGAGTGGTAATGGCAGAAATGCCCGCTTCGTTTGAAATCGAGGCTCTGAAAGCCCAGGCGGTCTGCGCCCGTTCCTATGCATTAACCAGGGCCTACGGGGCCTCCAGCCACCCAGAAGGAGCCCATGTTTGCGACGACCCGAGCCATTGCCAGGGGTACGTAGATCCAGAAACCGTCACCAATCCATGGAAGGTGAACAGGATTAAGACGGCGGTTGCGGCTACGAGGGGTCAGGTTCTAACCTGCTGCGGCCAGCTTGCAACCACGTATTTCCATTCCTGCTGTGGCGGCAAAACAGCCTCCGCAGCGGAAGTCTGGGGCCGCAAAGTCCCTTACCTAACTGGTGTCATTTGCCCCTGCCCCGAAATATCCCCCTATCAAAATCAAGAATATGCATTCAGTGTAGATCAAGTCCTGCACCGGGTCGGAATAAACTTCCTTCTAATCCCGCGCAAAATCAAAATAGTCGAATACGCATCATCCGGCCGCGTCAGCAAAATTGGAATTGGGAGCGACGTTATCACCGGCGCTGCCTTTCGCCGGGCTCTCAACCTCCCTTCCACCTGGTTTACCCTGGCTCAGAGCGGATCCCGGGTCATAATCCGATGCCGGGGATACGGACACGGTGTAGGAATGTGTCAGTATGGGGCCAACCGGTTGGCGCAGAAAGGCTACTCCTACCGTGCTATACTTTACCACTATTTCCCCGGAACTGAACTGTGGAGTCTTGCCTACTAGGTGTTCTTGTGCCTCTAGCCGGTGAATATATTTTTCAAAAAGGCTGGAAGGTGGCACAATGCAAAACTATATAAGGAAGAGGGCCGTTAAGATAGGGCAATATATTCTCCGAACCTCAGCGACGGTTCGACAGGCTGCCGAGGTATTCGGGATTAGCAAAAGTACGGTTCACAAAGATGTTTCCGAAAGATTGCCCAGAATAAACAAAGAGCTCGCCGAAGAAGTCAAAGCTGTGCTAAACAAGAACAAAGCCGAACGGCACCTGAGGGGGGGAGAGGCTACCCGCCAAAAATATATGGCCCAACAGAGAGCTTGAAAAAGGATTTTCCCTGCCTGTAGTAGAAATTCTGACTCACCGTGGCAACATTCGCCTGAAGGAGGATAAAAGTGTTTTTTGCGGAAGATATAGGCATCGATCTGGGAACAGCCAGTGTTTTGGTATTTGTAAAAGGCAAGGGGATAGTTCTGCACGAACCTTCTGTCGTAGCCATTGAGAAACACAGTAACAAGATAATCGCCGTAGGAGAGGAAGCGCGTCGTATGCTGGGGCGAACGCCGGGAACTATTGTGGCCATAAGGCCTTTGAAGGACGGGGTTATCGCCGATTACGACGTTACAGAAAAAATGTTGTCGCACTTTATTCGGAAGGTGGTCGGCAGGCGACTGATTTTTAAACCGCGGGTAGTTGTGTGTATACCAACCGGAGCCACCGATGTCGAGGAGCGGGCGGTAAGGCAAGCCACCTTATCGGCAGGAGCAAGACAAGCATATCTCGTAGAGGAACCGGTTGCGGCTGCTCTGGGGGCCGGTATTAACATTTCCGAAGCCGCAGGCAACATGGTCGTGGATATAGGCGGAGGAACCACCGACATAGCTGTTCTTTCGCTCGGGGGTATCGTGTGTCATACTTCCCTGCGGGTTGGCGGGGATAAATTCGACGAAGCTATCGTTAGGTATCTGCGCCGGGAATACAATCTCCTGGTTGGCGAGCGGACTGCTGAAGAACTCAAGATAAGGATAGGCACTGCCTATCCGAGTTCGGCAGATGCAAATGAAGCCATGGAAGTGAAAGGACGTGACCTTATCACTGGCCTGCCGAAGACGGTGCGGGTGAGCGCGGTTGAGAGTTGGTATGCTATTCAAGAGCCGGTACAAGCTGTGGTAGATGCGGTGAAAGGCGTTCTGGAAATAACTCCACCGGAATTGGCGGCCGATATTCTGAACCGTGGCATTGTCATGACGGGCGGAGGCGCGCTTCTTAGGGGACTCGATACGCTTGTTTCCCGAGAGACCGGTCTTCCCGTCCATGTGGCCGAGAACGCCATTTGCTGCGTGGCCCTGGGTACAGGCAAGGTATTGGGAAGCCTAGATGTGCTGGTCAAAGCCAAGGGGAGCGGTACTAAGAGGGTGCTGTAGAAGCGGACCGGGTTAAAGCATCAGTGCTGACTGTACGATATTTCATAGAGGAGCAAGTTTTAGGACCTGGTGAAAGGAGATGAGACCTTGGTCCGAGGGTTGTACACCGCCTGCTCAGGCATGCTTTTGCAGATGGCTAAGCAGGACGTAATCGCCAATAACCTCGCCAATGCTAATACACCGGGATTTAAAAAGCAGATAACTATTGCCACCGCTTTTCCCGGCATGGCGGTGAGCCGTCTCGGGGAGACAAAGGAAAAAGAGGGCAGGAACGAGCCTGTGCCTCCGGCAGCTATTGGATGGTTGGGAACAGGAGCAGCTGTTCGACAGATATCCACAGACTATTCGCAAGGAGCCATGCAAAAAACTGACAATCCCACCGACCTGGCGATAGCCGGCAAAGGGTTTTTTGTCATCGAAACCCCCCAAGGAGAACGGTATACTAGAAATGGGAGCTTCAGGCTCAACAGCGAAGGAATTATTACCACCGAGCAGGGGTATCCCGTGCTGGGGAGGTCGGGCCCCATTACTGTCGGGGACCAACAATTTACCGTCGACGAAAAAGGGAATGTTGTCGCAGGGGACTCGGTGGTTGATACCCTTCGCATCGTCACGGTCTCTGATGGGTCTCGGCTGGTGAGACTAGGGGATGACCTGTATGCGGATCCCGAAAACAATGCCCAAGATGCCCCGCAGCCCCAGGTTCTCCAGGGTTATTTAGAACTATCCAATGTCGTAGCAGTTAAAGAAATGGTGGAGATGATTACTGCTCTGAGAGCCTACGAAGCTAACCAAAAGGTTATACAGGCCCACGATCAAACCTTAGACTCGCTTATCAACCGGGTAGCCGCTGTATAACCGAAAAAACGACCGTCGAATCCTTGAGGAGAGCTGTAGCTGAATGAAAGCAAGCCAAGCCGATTTCGCGCACGTTTGTATTTTGGGCTGTCGTTTGCACCTGGCAGATATGGAACAGAGCCTGTCGGCTATCAGGCGGTTCATTGAAGAGGGAACCCCCCACCACGTGGTCACTGCCAACGCCGAGATGGTGTATGCTGCTCTGGGAGACGAATCGCTTCGCGAAGTGATAAACCGTGCTCATTTGGTGACCCTCGACGGCGCCGGGGTGGTATGGGCGGCCCGTTTTCTGGGGTATGAGGCCAAAGAGAGGGTCACAGGCATAGACCTCACCCTGGCTCTGGCCGCATTGGCAGCAAAAGAAGAATGGCGACTCTTTCTGCTCGGAGCCAAACCGGGTGTGGCAGAAGAGGCGGCCCGGCGTCTGATAGAGAGGTTCCGCGGACTCAAGATAGTCGGCACTCATCATGGGTATTTTCGCCCGGAAGAGACCGATCAGGTTTTGGCCAGGGTAAGGCAAGCGAGACCTCATCTGTTATTCGTTGCTCTAGGTGTACCTTATCAAGAGCGTTGGATTAACCGCAATCTAAACCATCTCGAGGTTCCGGTGTCTCTAGGCATAGGGGGGAGCCTTGACGTTATTTCCGGAAGAGTGGCAAGAGCACCTCGGGCAATAATCAGGCTTAACCTGGAGTGGCTATATCGTTTGGCGAAAGAGCCGTGGCGGTGGCGCCGGCAGCTGGCCTTGCCGCGTTTTGTCCTGGCTGTATTTCGTCAGAAGCTCGGCCTGCTCAGAGTCTGAATATCGAGCGAAGTGGAGACGGAACGGAAAAACCCCGTAGATAATGATCCCGCTTCGGAGAAAGGGGGAGACGAGATGGCCGACAACCGGCGGGTATTTGCCCTGGACGTAGGAACCCGGACGGTAACCGGAGTGGTACTGGAAAAAGACGAAACGAGCGTTCGGGTATTGGCAGCCCGAACCTTGGAACACGAAACCAGAGCCATGTACGACGGGCAGATACACGATGTTGAGGCCGTGGCCCTATTGATAGGCCGTATCAAGCAAGAACTGGAAGAGGAACTGGGGACCCGAATAGACCGCGCGGCTGTGGCTGCTGCGGGGAGGGCCCTGCGTACGGCTGCCGGCGAAGTAGAAAAGCAAAGGGATTTTTTTCAAGAATTCACCAGAGAGGAAGTCCACGCTCTGGAAATCGAAGCCGTGCAACAGGCTCAAGAGAAGGTTCTTTCGGCGCAGGGGGATGAATCAGGACAGGGGTATTTCTGCGTGGGTTACAGCGTGGTTAATTATTACCTGGAGGGGCAGATAATAGGGAGTCTGGTAGGACAAGTCGGCAGCCAGGTAAAAGTCGAAGTCATAGCGACATTCCTGCCCCGGGTAGTCGTGGATAGTCTCCTATCTGCTCTGCGCAAGGCGGGGCTCGAGATGGGTAGTTTGACCTTAGAACCCATCGCCGCCATGAGCGTCGCCATCCCCCCCAGGATGAGGCTTTTGAATCTGGCTCTGGTAGACGTTGGGGCAGGGACTTCAGACATAGCTGTGGTCAAAAATGGGACTATTACGGCCTACGGTATGGTTCCCGTAGGCGGGGACGAGATTACCGAACGGATAGCCGAAGAATACCTGCTCGACTTCAACACCGCCGAGGCTCTGAAGCGCCGTCTGGCCCAAGAGGAGGAAGTCGAGTTCGAAGATGTGCTGGGCAACCCGCTTAGAATGAAATCATCAGAAGTTGTAGAGGCCATCCGGGGGGTGACTCGGGATCTTGCTGTTAAGGTCTCTCGGGAAATTCTGGCACTGAACCAGAAAGTACCGGATGCCGTCATATGCGTGGGCGGCGGCAGCCTGACCCCCGGGTTTTTAAGGGAACTGGCCGATTGCCTCGAACTCCCGCCTAACCGCGTGGGGATAAGGAGCCGAGAAGCCATAACCGAAATTCAAGGTGAATTTCCGGGATTGCAGGGGCCACAGGGGGTTACTCCTTTAGGCATAGGGTTCAAAGCTCTGGAAGGAAAACCGTTGCCCTTTATCCGTGTAACCGTTAACCAAAGAGAGGTACCGGTGTGGGGGCTCAAGGAAACCACGGTAGCCACTGCTCTGTTGAGTGCTGGGATAAGCCTCCAGCATCTATACGGCAAGCCGGGCCTAGGGCTTACCATCGAGGTCAACGGGGTGGTCAAAGCTATCAAGGGGGGGATGGGAGGAGCGCCCGCGGTTAAGGTTGACGGTAAACCGGCCAGTCTTGACACGGTGATTTACGAGGGAGCGGCAATCGAGTTCGCGAAAGGACAGGAAGGACGCGATGCTCGCTGTACGGTAAGAGACGTCATTAAAGAGTCAAGCGGAACCGTATTTGTAAATGGGCAAGAAGTAAACGTGTTTCCGATGGTTTCGATTAATGGGCAGCCGGCCGGGTTAGACGACTTGGTACCGGACCGGGCTAAGGTGACTTGCATCCCCCAGAACTCAGTCCGGCAGATATTGAAGAAGGTCGGGGTAAGCGAGGAATACCTGGTAGAAAAAACTTACTGCATCCGGTGGCAAGAAGATAGGTTAGAGTGTACCTGGGTTCCCTGTCAGGTTCGGGTCAACGGACGACCTGCGTCCCTGGATGAACAGGTGGCCTTCGGCAGCAAAGTAGAATACGATCTTAAGGCCGTGACCCCTAGGTACGGTGAAATATTGCCCCAGATGCCTGTCCGCACCATGAGACTTACCGTCAATGGCAGGACGGTTGAAGTGCCCTGTAGACAGTGGTCGGTACGTGTTAACGGACGTGCGGTTGCCTTGGATGAACTTGTCACCGATGGGGCGGAGATTGAGATCAAGGAGAGCCTTGATGGCCTTATCCTGAGTGATGTGTTGGGATATGTAGAGCTTAACCGTGTGGGCAGGGGGCAACTGGTTATTCGGGTCGATGGAGAAAAAGCCGGATTTACTACCCCTGTTTTTGAAGGAAGCGAAATAGAGATATTCTGGGATCAGGACGAACAGAAAGCGCATTAAAGGAAATAATAAAGCCAGGATTGGCGTGTGTTAAGGGATAGCCATCCTGGCTTTATTTTTTTTGACTTTGCTTGACAACAACAACAGGGTTCTGTATGATAAAACTGACAGTCAAATAACATCAAAGGGGTATCCTATGAAGAGCCTAGCTGACCGGATAGAGGAGTATATAAGATTTCTCGTGGAAAGAAGTGAAACGAAGACCCTGGAGTTACAGAGAACTGAATTAGCAGAGACATTCAATTGTGTGCCGTCGCAGATTACTTATGTCTTGGCTACCCGATTTACCCCTGCTGAAGGTTTTGTGATAGAGAGCAGAAGAGGGGGGAAAGGGTATGTAAGAATAAGGCAGATGCAAGCTCCAGGACTTGCTGGAAACGTGCAATACTCAGAGCGAGAGGCCTGTGACTGGCTGGAGGTCGCGGCGAGGCAGGGATTATTGAATGAACGAGAAGTTGCTATTATCAGAATCTTGGTAAACGATGAAGCGCTGGCACCGGCAGGGAAACAGGCTGATGCTATCCGGGCTAAAATGCTGGAAGCACTGGCACGTTGGCTGAAGGAGGAAGCCCACATGGTAAAAGGAAAAGAGGGGGTGTGAGCTTTGTACTGCGAAGAATGCAAGACCAGACCGGCTACAGTTCATATTACTCAGATTCACGACGGGCAAAAAACCGAGATGCATCTGTGCGAGGAATGTGCCAGCAAAAAGGGCGCCGGCGTATTGAAGTTTGACAGCTACTTCTCTCTTCCTAAACTCTTAGGAAGCATATTCGGACAGGAAATGCCTGCGGTGGAAGAGATAACACCGGCTGCCCGCCGTCACGCCCAGAACTGTCCCAACTGCGGCATGAGCTTTCGCGAGATTAGGCAGATCGGCCGTCTGGGATGCAGCGAGTGTTACGATGTTTTCGAACAAGAGATCGAACCGGTTCTGCGCCGCATCCACGGTAATACAAAGCACGCGGGAAAAGTCCCGCAACGAGCCGGGGGAAGGTTCAAATTGGAGCAGGAAATCAACTCCCTCAAGAAGCAATTGCAGATGGCGGTGAGACAGGAACAGTATGAGAAGGCGGCGGAGTTGAGGGACAGGATTAAGGAATTGGAAAAGGAGATGGAAAAAGAAAGGGGGTAGAGTGGCATGAGCATGACCGACATCCTCAACCGTACCTACGTGACCTGGATGGATGCGGTCGGACCCGAATCAGACATAGTCATCAGCACGCGGGTCAGGCTTGCCAGGAACTTGAGGGGTTTGCCTTTTCCTCACCTGTTGGACGAAAACACGGGAAAACGATCCATGCAGAAGATCCGAGACGCTTTGCCCAAGAACGGAAGAGGAATATTTCAGGGGATGGAGTTGGTGGCCATGAGCCAGCTCTCGCCGCTCGACCGCAGCATCTTGATGGAAAAGCATCTCATCAGCCCCGAACACGCCGAGACTAATTCGCCGCACCGCGGGGTAGTCGTTAACCACGACGGTTCCATAGCCATAATGGTCAATGAGGAGGATCATTTGCGCATCCAGTGCTTGTTGTCAGGTCTGCAGATTAACCAGGCTTACCAGTATGCCCAGACCGTCGATGATAAGCTGGAAGAGACTCTGGACTATGCATTCGATTCGAGACGAGGGTATTTGACTGCCTGCCCGACCAATGTGGGTACAGGAATGAGGACCTCCGTCATGCTCCATTTGCCGGCAACTGTTATGACCAACCAGATCAACTCTCTGGTGCAGAATATTACTCAATTCGGATTGACGGTGAGGGGCATGTACGGGGAGGGAACGGAAGCTACCGGGAGGCTCTACCAGGTATCGAATCAGGTCACACTCGGCCAGACGGAGGAGGATATAATAAACAACCTTTGGACCGTGGTGCTTCAGATTGTCGAACAGGAGAGGCACTTAAGGGACAGGCTTATCAAGGAAATGAAGTACCAGCTTGAAGATCGCATAATGAGGTCTTTTGGAGTACTGACCAATGCCAGGATGATAACCTCCAATGAGGCTTTGGCTTTGTTGTCTGACGTACGCATGGGGATGGATATGGGGCTCGTTCCCCGGGTCAACCGCCAGGTTTTGAACGAGCTTATAGTCGCCATTAGACCGGCTCACCTGCAAAGAGCCGCCGGTAGGGAAATGGATCCGGTGGAGCGGGACCTGAAAAGAGCAGAAATCATAAGGGAAAAGTTGATTGGAAACAAAGGAATATGAAAGGGGGTAATAAAATGTTGAGAAGATTTACGCAGAGGGCCCAGCGGGCGATAATTCACGCCCAGGAGGAAGCGAGAAACTTAGGACACCAGGCTGTGGGGACAGAACACATTTTGTTGGGGTTAATTCGAGAAGGAGAAGGCATAGGAGCTAGAGCCATACTTGCTCTAGGGGTTGATCTCGATACGGTGAGAAATGAGTTGAAAAAGGTGCTGGGAGACGCAGGTGAGAGGAAGGAACCTCTGAGCACAGACCTCCCCATAACCCCCCGGGCGAAGAAAGTGCTGAATCTGGCTTTTGAGGAAGCCCGTTTACAGGGCGTAAACTATGTAGGTACGGAACACCTGCTGTTGGCTTTGCTGAGAGAAGAACAATCGGTAGCGGCCCAGGTATTGGCTTCCTTAGGCATAAGACCGGACGCGGTACGGGAGCAAGTGATGTTGCTTCTGGGCTCAGAAGCATCGCAGGCGAGCTTTCACGAACCCGGAGCACAGGAGACGAAAGGTCAGCCGCAAGGACCAGGGTCTGCGGGACGGCGGACCAAGGGCCGGAGCAAAACCCCGGTTTTGGATACCTTCAGCCGGGACCTTACTCAATTGGCCCGGGAGCAAAAGCTCGATCCGGTTATCGGTCGGGAAAAGGAGATAGATAGGGTCATCCAGGTGCTGTCGCGCCGCACCAAGAATAACCCGGTATTGATAGGGGATCCCGGGGTGGGGAAAACCGCGATTGTTGAAGGATTGGCCCAGAGAATAGTGGACAACAAAGTGCCGGAGGTTCTTTCCGACAAACGGGTGGTAGCCCTGGACCTCTCAACCATGGTTGCCGGTACCAAGTACCGGGGTGAATTCGAGGATCGACTTACCAAGGTAGTTAACGAGATCCGAAACGCCGGTGATATCATAGTCTTCATAGACGAACTGCACACCATTGTGGGGGCAGGCGCAGCAGAGGGAGCCATCGATGCTGCAAACATCTTAAAGCCGGCTTTGGCCAGGGGAGAGTTTCAGTGTATCGGGGCTACCACCATCGATGAGTACAGGAAGCACATTGAAAAGGATGCAGCTCTGGAAAGAAGGTTCCAACCCATCATGGTGGACGAACCTTCTGTCGAAGACACCATTGAGATACTGAAAGGGCTGCGGGATCGCTACGAGGCCCATCACGGCGTAAAAATAACAGACGAGGCCATTGAAGCCGCAGCCAAACTTTCAGCACGGTATATCACTGATCGTTTCTTGCCTGATAAAGCCATCGATCTTATCGATGAGGCGGCATCGAAAGTAAGGCTCAGGAATTACGTTTTGCCCGACGATCTGAAGGAAATGGAGGCTCGTTTGGAAGAAATAGAAAAGGAAAAAGAAGAAGCCATCATGGCACAGGAATACGAAAAAGCGGCGAGTCTCCGGGATGAGGAGCAAAAGTTGAAGGAAGAGATAGAGAAGCGCCGCAAAGAATGGATGAGCAGCCGCGACCGGGACAGCGGGGTTGTAACCCCGGATGAGATAGCGCAGATAGTCTCGAGCTGGACCGGGATTCCGGTAGCTCAAATGGCCGAGGAAGAAACGGAGCGGCTGGTGAAATTAGAAGATGTCTTACACGCCAGAGTCATAGGGCAAGAAGAAGCGGTCAGGGCCGTGGCTCAAGCGGTCAGGAGGGCACGAGCGGGACTCAAGGATCCCAAGCGGCCAATAGGCTCCTTCATTTTCCTGGGACCGACGGGCGTGGGCAAGACCGAGCTGGCCCGTGCTCTAGCCGAAGCCCTCTTCGGCAGTGAAGAGGCCCTTATACGTCTCGACATGTCCGAGTATATGGAAAAGCACGCCGTGGCGAGAATGATAGGTTCACCTCCGGGATACGTGGGATTCGAAGAAGGCGGACAGCTGACGGAAAAAGTCAGGAGAAAACCGTACTCGGTGATTCTCCTCGACGAGATAGAAAAGGCACATCCTGACGTCTACAACATCCTGTTGCAGGTGTTGGAAGATGGACGTCTTACCGACGGAAAAGGCAGAACCGTAGATTTCAGAAATACGGTGGTTATCATGACCTCTAACGTAGGGGCCGATACCATCCGTAAGGCCCGGGGTCTGGGCTTCGGACGCCAGGAAGCTGACGAACAAGACTACGAAAAAATGAAAGAAAAGATAATGGAGAAACTCAAGGCCACGTTCCGGCCAGAGTTCCTGAATCGTATAGATGAAGTAATCGTTTTCCACAGCTTGACCGACGAAGAGTTAAGCCAAGTATTTGAGCTGCTCATCAAAGATCTACGCAGACGCTTGGAAGAGCAAGGGTTCAAGCTCAGCATTACCGAGGATGCCAAAAAACACATCATCAAAGAAGGTTATGATCCGGTCTTCGGAGCCCGTCCCCTGAAGCGGGCTATACAAAAGAACGTTGAGAACCGGCTCTCAGAGGAAATACTGAAAAAGACTGTGGTTCCGGGAGATACTATTATCGTGGACTTGGAAGAGGGAGAAATAAGAGTCAAGAAGGCTTAAGAAAGAATACATCGGGGGGCTTGATAGCCCCTCCTTGTTTTTTTGTGAAAATATTGGATTTAGTCCGAGTCTCGCACTATAATCTTTACAGGATTTTTTGTGGGTGGACAAATGGGAAAAAATAAGATTAGGTATGTTTGTACAGAATGCGGGCATATTTCACTCAAGTGGATGGGAAGATGTCCGGGATGCGGGGTGTGGAACACTCTATCTGAAGAGGTTATTGCAAACACCACAAGGCGTACTGAGCCCCAGTCCAGAGCAAAGCCACTTTCGGCTGTAGCCGAAGAAGGGCTAAGACGGTACAGCTCCGGTTTCGATGAATTGGACCGGGTCTTAGGGGGAGGCATCGTTCCCGGGTCGCTGGTTCTCATAGGCGGGGATCCGGGTATAGGAAAATCCACCCTCCTTCTGCAGACGGCCGGATTCATAGCCCTGCAAGGCGGGAGGGTCTTGTACCTTTCTGGAGAAGAATCTTCCTACCAGATAAAGATGCGTGCATCGCGCTTGGGCATCCGGAGCGATTCGATATATCTTTTGAACGAGCAAAATCTTGATTGTTTACCCCCGCACCTAGAGGAAATCAAGCCGAGCATGGTTATTGTGGACTCCATTCAGACGGTATTCACCGAAGATGTTTCTTCCATCCCGGGATCTGTGGGTCAGTTACGGGAATGTACCGCCCGGTTGATGAGGCTGGCCAAAACCTCGGGAATTGCGTTTTTCCTGGTTGGTCACGTCACCAAAGAAGGTTTGCTGGCCGGACCCAAGATATTGGAACACTTGGTAGATACGGTGATTTACTTCGAGGGCGGCAAAGAGCAGAGCTTACGAATTTTGCGCGCGGTGAAGAACCGGTTCGGCTCAACCGATGAGGTGGGGCTGATGGAAATGTCGCAAGATGGCTTAATAGAGGTTCCCGACGCCTCTAGGATATTCCTGGGCGATGAGGGAAGCCGTGCCAGCGGTTCTGCGGTGGTTGTGGCTTTTGAAGGAACAAGGCCGTTATTGGTAGAGGTGCAGGCCTTGGTCGTTCCATCCGGGCAGAGCTATCCTCGCCGGATGGTTTCCGGTTTTGACCAGAATCGACTTTCTCTTATCGTTGCTGTACTGGAAAAACGGTGCGGGATACATCTCTCCTCCTCTGACGTGTACGTAAAAGTTACCGGCGGGGTATTCCTTCGCGATCCGTCGGCTGACCTGGGGCTGGCGGCAGCGATCGTTTCCAGTTTCAAAGAGATTCCACTGCCGCAGGACACGGTGTTTATCGGTGAAGTCAGCTTGTCAGGAGAGGTTCGTGGCGTTCCGGCTCTGGAATCTCGTCTAAGAGAAGCGGCGCGAATCGGGTTTACCTCTGCCGTCATCCCGTTGAAAGGGCTGAAGAAGCCGGAGAGCCTGAAGGACATGAAATTGAAAGGTATCGGCAATCTCAGAGAAATCCTGGAGGTTATGCAGTGACTGGGGGTTTTGGACACATATGAAGCCTGAAATCGGAGGCGGAAGTGGATTGCAGAAGGCGCTGCAGATGGTAGCTCCAGGCACGACCCTGAGGATCGGCCTGGAGAATGTAGTCAAGGCTAAAACAGGAGCGTTGATAGTTATCGGTGACACGCCTGAGGTTATGAGTCTGGTTAACGGGGGGTTTAAGCTTGATTGTGAGTATTCGCCAGCCAACCTTTACGAACTGGCGAAAATGGACGGCGCTATCATAATGAACGCCGATGCTACGCGGATACTGGTGGCCAATGCTCAGTTGGTTCCGGATATAAGCATCCCTTCTTCAGAAACGGGCATCCGGCACCGGACAGCCGAAAGGGTGGCCAGGCAGACAGGAGAGCTTGTCATCGCCATCTCCCAACGTCGGGGGATGATCACCCTATATAAAGGAAGCTTTATCTACGTGCTGCGGGACATAGGAACCATTTTGGCCAAGGCGAACCAGGCTCTGCAAACCCTAGAGAAGTACCGGAATGTACTGGAAAAAGACCTGGTTCGCCTGGGAGGCACTGAGTTCGAAGACATGGCAACGGTGAACGATATCTGCCGGGTCCTTCGCCGCTGTGTAATGGTACTGAAGGTGGGTCAGGAGATAGAAAACTACATTATAGAACTCGGGGTGGAGGGCCGACTGGTAAAGATGCAGTTGGACGAATTGCTGACCAGCGTAGAGGAAGAAGCTATCGCCATAGTCAAAGATTATTCCCGGGTTCAGGACCGGGGAGCCGCCGAGATTCTCTCAACTCTTCTTCGGTCTTTTGAGGAGGATGTATCGGATTACCTGGCCATCGCTAAGGTCCTGGGGTTCGGAGGTGCTGCCAGCGTGCTGGAGCAGCACGTATCTCCCCGCGGTTATAGGATACTGCAGAAACTTCCCAGGATACCATCCCAGGTTATCGATAACCTAATTGCAACATTCGGCAATTTTTCTAACATCATGCGGGCTACTATTGAGGAATTGGACGACGTAGAAGGCATAGGAGAAGTCAGGGCTCGCTCCATCCGTAACGGCCTCAAGCGCATGCAAGAACAGCTCATCTTAGAGTACATGGTGTAAAGCCGAAACATCCTGTTCCTCGCTCCGCTTCGCAGCCCTCAGTTTCGGCGTACATCGTCCGGCACTCAAACAAAGCCTTGGTGATTTTTGTCTTATAAGAGCAAGGTTGATTGCGTGCCGGGCCTGTATCCGTTCGGGGCAGAAACTACAAAAAGCCGGACAGAATCTCCGGCTTTTTTCATGATGATATTGTCGGGGTCTCATCTGTTAGGTGAGGTTGAATACCCCTAGCGCCGTGGCTTTCTTGTATTCGGCAATGAATATGTCGTAGAGATTGAGTCCGAGCAGGTTACATAGGGCGGCGGTGTAAAAGAGGGATTTGCCCAATTCACTCATGACGATGTCTTCGCATTCGGGGCAGAGGGTTCCGCGCAGGTGGCTGTCCAGAAACTTCTTGAGGTCTTGCAGGGAATTAACATTGTCAGGAAACTGCACTTTCCTGGCTTCTATGGTAAGACATCCGCAATCGGTAACTGATTTGCAAATAGCTCGGTGGATCCGTGCAGAGGATTCGGAAAGCTTGGATAAAACATCGAGGATGCTATGATGACGGATGAGCAATTCGCCGACCACGTTTTGGAACTCATCACACAACAGATCCTTCACAATCAGGACACCCTCCTTTTACCGGTTACGTGCATTTGCTTTTCTTATTTTAGCCTCGAGCCAGAAGCATTGTCAATTGACGGAATCTGACACCGTTACGTTCGTACGGGGCCTTTTGCCGCAAAGTGAGGAAAACTGTAGGAAAAAATTTCCTAACACGAGGTAGGATAATTGCCTGAGGCGTATAATATTTGAAATATATTACAAGAATAGATAAAGGAGGTGAACGGTGATGCTGCGCTTCTTGAGTGCGATGGGGCTTGTGTTTTTGACGTCCTTGATAACCGGGTTCTGGATTTTCAAGATAAGTCGCCTGTGGATTGACCACGTCGGCTGGCGAATTGTCATCGCGGCTTTATTCTCCGTCATGTCTTATTTCGGAGTCCGTCAGATTGTTGGTTTTGTCAGGAAAGCCGGGAATAACTTAAACAATTTTCTGGAGAATGCCGATTCCGAGGTGTTGCTGGGAAGCGTTCTTGGGGTTTTATTGGGGCTAATGGCGGCGTTTCTTATCGGTTTTCCCTTTCTGACGGCAAGAGGCCTTGGGACCATAATTTTCTTTACCGTGTTTCTCATCTGCGGCTACCTCGGTTTCAACATTGGGAAAAGGCGAGGAGCGGACATGCTGTCGGTCCTCACCAGAGGAAGGAGCGAAGTAACCTATGGCCACTCTGGTGAGGCAAAAAGAAGCGACGTAAAGATACTGGATACCAGCGCAATTATAGATGGGCGTATCTACGACGTTTGCCTGGCTAATTTTATGGACGGACGGCTGGTGGTACCTTCTTTTGTCTTGCATGAGTTACGCCACATCGCTGATTCCTCAGACTACATTCGGAGGAGCAAGGGCCGGCGGGGGTTAGAAATTTTGGCCAAAATGCAGAAAAACCCCAAAATAAAAATTGAGATTGTGGAAGGAGATCACATAGACGAAAAAGAAGTTGACAATAAATTGATCCGCCTGTGCAAAGAGCTGAACGCCAGTATTGTAACCAATGATTACAACCTGAACAAAGTTGCCGAGCTGCACGGTATTCGAGTGCTAAATGTTAATGAGCTGACCAATGCCGTTAAGATCATCGTGTTTCCGGGCGAAACCATCAAGGTACATATTATCAAGGCAGGAAAGGAAGACGGCCAAGGTGTAGGGTACCTGGAAGACGGCACTATGGTGGTTGTGGAGAACGGCGCAGAGGATATCGGTAACGAGATCGAAGTTGTGGTAACCAGCGTTTTCCAAACTTCGGCCGGGCGCATGATCTTCAGCAAGAAAGTGAAGGAAAGCCTGAAAGTCAAAACCGGATGTCAGGTCCAGAGGCTTAAAGAGGTGAATTTTTTTGGATAAGGTTGTCGGAGTGGTCATTCCTGCGGCCGGCAGAAGCCGGAGAATGAAAAGCGGTGTTAACAAACAGTTTATGCTGTTAGCGGGCAAGCCGGTTCTTTGTCATTCGGTTGACGTATTTCTGAGCTTGGAGGAAGTGAGCCAGGTGGTGGTGGTGGCTCATCCGGAAGAGATTGGGCGCTGTCGCGAGCTTTTGGGCAGCCGATCGGTGCTCGTGGTGCCTGGAGGCGAGGAACGGCAGGACTCGGTTTACAGAGGACTACGAGCCCTAGCCCGGGAGACAGAACTGGTGGCCGTGCACGATGGTGCCCGGCCACTTTTGTGTTCCCGATTGGTTAGGGTTTTGCTTGACGAGGCGGAAAAGTGGGGAGCGGTGATACCGGCTGTGCCGGTCAAAGACACTCTCAAAGAGGTAGATGCGAGCGGGGTGGTCCTGAATACACTTGAGCGTTCCAGGATATGGCAGGCTCAGACTCCCCAAGTCTTTTCTTACCGAGATCTGCTTCATGCCTATGAACGGGCACAAAATGAGAGGTTTTACGGCACAGATGATGCGTCACTGTTCGAGCGGTACTGCGGCCAGGTGCGAGTGGTGTGCGGCGATTACCGCAATATCAAGATCACCACTCCCGAAGACTTGTTGATAGCCGAGGCCCTGCTTAGCGCTGGCGCGAGTACGACACGAAGGGGAGAAGCGGGAAATGATGAGGATAGGCATAGGGTATGATGCCCACCGCCTGGTGGAGGGGCGTCGTTTGGTATTAGGAGGGGTTGCGGTTCCGTTTGAACGGGGGCTTCTGGGACATTCTGATGCCGATGTTTTGACCCATGCGGTATGCGACGCTTTGTTGGGGGCGGCTGGCCTGGGCGACCTGGGACGCCACTTCCCCGATACCGACGAGAAATACCGGGACATAAGCAGTCTGGTGCTCTTGGAAACGGCGAGGGAATTGGTGAGCAAAGCCGGTTACAGTGTGGTCAACGTGGACGCCGTTATCGTGGCCGAGCGGCCCCGGTTGGCTCCTTTTGTGGAGGATATGGCGGCGAACTTGGCGCGCGTCCTGGAAATTGATCCAACCAGGGTCAACATCAAAGCCACCACTACGGAAGGCATGGGGTTTGAAGGGCGCAAAGAAGGGATATCAGCCTACGCTGTGGTGTTGCTTGAACAGACGCAACAATCCAGATAGAGCTGTCATTGATAGGTACGTCGGGCAGTGTTATAATTGGCCCAGACAGCAAGGAGGAGAAAGAGATGAAGGTCAGGGTTAGATTTGCTCCGAGTCCGACAGGACCTCTTCACATAGGCGGGGCTCGGTCGGCCTTGTTTAATTTTCTGTTTGCCAAGAGGTATGGGGGAGAGTTTATCGTACGGATTGAGGACACAGACCTGGAACGCTCATCGAGGAGCTACGAGGAGGAAATCATCGAGTCCCTCGAATGGTTGGGAATTACATGGGATGAAGGGATAAAAGTTGGAGGGCCCCACAGTCCCTACCGGCAGACGGAGCGGCTGGGGACCTACCAGAAATGGGCAGAGGCTCTGTTGAGGTCAGGAAGGGCTTATCTTTGTTTCTGCACTGAAGAGGAGCTGGAAGAGGAAAGGCAGAAGCTTTTGCAAAAAGGAGAAACCCCGAGATATCTGGGGCGATGCCGCTACCTTGAGGAAGAGGAAAGGCAGGCCAAGCTGGCTCAGGGATTACGGCCTACCATCAGGTTTCGGGTTCCCGAGCACCGGGTGTACGTCGTTCACGATTTGGTGCGTGGGGAAGTGGCTTTTGACACGGGTGACATGGGGGATTTCATAATACTCAAGTCAGATGGGCTTCCTACTTACAATTTTGCCGTGGTTATCGACGATCATGTGATGGGTATAACCCATGTCATCAGGGCGGAGGAACATCTCTCCAATACCCCCCGGCAGCTAATGATCTACGAAGCCCTGGGATTCCAGCCGCCGGAATTTGCCCATATATCCCTGATACTGGGACAGGACCGCCAGAAGATGAGCAAGAGACATGGAGCAACTTCGGTGATGCAGTACCGGCAGCAGGGGTACCTACCGGAGGCTTTGGTGAATTTCCTGGCTCTTTTAGGCTGGGCTCCTGAGGGCGAAGAAGAAATCATGTCTCTTGACGAGATAGCGGAGAAGTTTTCCCTGGAACGGGTGGCGAAGAATCCTGCTGTATTTGATGTGGATAAGCTTAATTGGATGAACCAGCAATACATCAAGAGAAAAACGACCGAGGAGCTCGAGGTCTTGCTGTGGCCGTTCGTGGTTGAGGCCGGTTACGGCGATAAAGTAGCCGCTTTGGGCCAAGAGAAACGCAGATTGTTGGTCGAGACTTTGCGCGATTACCTCGTGTGCCTGTCAGATATATCGGAGAAGTTAGGACTGGTGTTCGAGGATGCCGAGCCCGACACTGAGGCCGAAAAAGTCCTCTTGCAGGAGGGCGTAATCGAAGTATTGCAGCTTTGCTCCCAGCAGATTCCGGACGATGAAGCCGGTCCGGAAGCGATGGATAAGTTCTTGAAGAGCGTGGTCAAAACTGCAGGAGTACCGGCAAAGAAGGTGTACATGCCCTTGCGGGCTGCGCTCACAGGCAGAGTCAGAGGCCCGGAACTGCCCAATCTTATGGCTTTGTGGGGGGCAACGGAGGTCAAGAGGCGTTTGAACAATGCCGTTTATTGGTTGCAGTCGAGACGTTAGGAGCCTGCCGGCACTGAAAACCGGTTGACACTCGTGGTAAAGCCACTATATAATCATGGTACATAGGTCAAAACATCAAAATGACTGTAAATGCTGTGAACGGGAAGAGTAGGTCTTTTTGCCCGCCTACAAGAGAGGAAAGGTCAGCGGCTGAGAGCCTTTCCAGGACGGAAGAGACCGAAGTGCGCCCGGGAGCAGGTGGACTGAAACCAGGTTTGCTAGTCCGGTAGTAAGTCCACCCGGTTAGCACCGTTACGAGCTTCGAGGAGGGACACACGGGTGTCCAAACAGAGTGGAACCGCGGGGCTTGCCGTCTCTGTACGGCAGGCTTTTTTTATGGTCAAAGGTAAAGGTATAGAAGGGGGTGTTCACATGGGTTGGTTTAGTACCTTGAAAAGAGATATCGAAGTGGTGTTTGAAAGGGATCCGGCTGCTCGGAGCGTGCTTGAGGTAATCTTGTGTTACCCGGGGTTTCACGCCATTGTCATGCACCGCATAGCTCACTTTTTCTATCGCAGGCGGCTGTTTCTCATAGCCAGGCTGATATCTCACATCAGTCGTTTTCTCACGGGCATTGAAATTCACCCGGGGGCTCGCATCGGCAAAGGGTTTTTCATCGACCATGGCAGCGGGGTGGTTATTGGGGAGACCACGGAGATAGGAGACAACGTCACCATTTACCAAGGGGTTACCCTGGGAGGGACCGGGAAGCAGAAAGGCAAGCGTCACCCGACAATCGGAGACAATGTTGTCATAAGTGCGGGTGCTAAGGTTCTCGGTTCTTTTACGGTAGGGAACAATTCCAAGATCGGAGCCGGGTCTGTGGTTTTAAAGAGCGTTCCCCCGAACTCCACTGTGGTGGGCGTTCCTGGGCGTTTGGTTGTGCAGGATGGGGCTAAGGTGGAAAACGGCCGGGTGGAAGTGGATTTGGAACACCACCTGCTGCCTGACCCCATAGCCGACACTCTAGCTGCTCTTCAGGAAAAAATACAGGAGTTAGAGGCCAAGGTAGAGATGCTGGAAAGGAGAGAAAAGCACGGTGCAGGTTTACAACACCTTGACCAAAAGAAAGGAAAAACTAGATACGCTTGAGCCGAACAAGGTAAGGATGTACGTCTGCGGGCCTACTACCTACAATTTTATTCACCTAGGAAATGCTCGCCCTCTGGTTGTTTTCGATATCGTAAGGAGATATCTTGAGTACAAGGGGTATGAGGTCACGTACGTTCAGAATTTTACCGATGTGGATGATAAGATAATCCAGCGAGGACACGAGGAAGGGATACCGCCGGCTGAAGTTGCTGCGAAGTATATAGAAGAATACTTTAAAGATGCGGATCTCCTTGGAGTGAAGAGGGCAGACTATCACCCGAAGGTAAGCGACCATATCCCTGATATCATTAAAGTAATACAGGGCTTGATGGAAAAGGGTTTCGCTTATCAAGTCGGCGGAGACGTGTATTACCGGGTGAGGTCGTTCCCCCGCTACGGGCAGCTCTCCGGCCGTTCCCTGGAAGAAATGATGGCCGGAGCCAGGGTAGAAGTCGACGAGCGGAAAGAGGATCCCATGGATTTTGCCCTGTGGAAAGAAGCCAAACCGGGCGAACCGGCATGGGAAAGCCCCTGGGGACCGGGACGTCCGGGATGGCACATTGAGTGCTCGGTCATGTCCATGAAGTATCTGGGAGAGACCTTGGATATTCACGGTGGGGGCGCAGACTTGATCTTTCCCCACCACGAAAACGAGATCGCGCAATCGGAAGCCTATACCGGAAAACCGTTTGTCCGTTACTGGCTGCACAACGGTTTTATAACTGTAAATAAAGAAAAGATGTCGAAGTCGCTCGGCAATTTCTTTATCCTGCGGGAGATACTGGCTAGATATCCGGCGGAAGTGGTCAGATTCTACTTGGGTTCGACCCACTACCGGAGTCCTTTGGACTTCGACGACACCAAATTGGATGAAGCGGCCCGGGCTTTGTCCAGACTCAACAATACTCTGCGCCGTCTGGACGAAACTATTAGGAAAAGCGGCGA
Source organism: uncultured Syntrophothermus sp. (assembly GCA_964405385.1). Classification (GTDB taxonomy): domain Bacteria; phylum Bacillota; class Syntrophomonadia; order Syntrophomonadales; family Syntrophothermaceae; genus Syntrophothermus. The sequence goes on along the minus strand of CAYONS010000001.1, from coordinate 50,957 downwards.
AGCCGGCCCTGCTCATGAAGCGGACGGGGATTTCCTTGCCCGGATAAATGAGCTGAAAAGCAGTTTCGAGGCGGCCATGGATGATGATTTCAACACGGCTCAAGCAGTTGGTCACCTCTTCGATATGGCGCGAGAAATAAACGCTTATATCGATTTATGGGGAAAAGAAGGAAACAGGAGTATACTCGCGGCTCTTTTTGAAGCGCGCCGGATATTTACTCTGTTAGGAGCAGACATTTTGGGCTTTCTCAATGAAGGCGAAAGAGCTGCAGACCATGAGGTGGCGCTGCGAGTAATCAAGACCTTGCTTGCCATGAAAGACGAGGCGGCAAGGGCAGGGGACACGAGCCGTGCAGAAAAGATATCGACCTGCCTCGCATCAGCCGGTCTTAGACCGGAGGACATGAGGCTTGGAGAGTCGCTCAGTGATGCAGAAACGATGCCGGATCTTGCCTGCTTGATGGATAATCTGCTCAAGTGGCGCTCAGAGGCAAGAAAGAGCAAGGATTTTGTCACCGCAGATCTTATTCGGGACAACCTGCGAAAGATCGGTATTATTATAGAAGATACAAAAGAAGGAGCACGATGGAGAATTGAGATGGTTCCCAACTTGTGATGCGAAGAATGTACAAGAACTGTCACCGGTTCTTTTGGCTTATGTCGGCGATGCGGTGTACGAGCTTTACGTGCGAACCCGGCTTTTAACCAAGGGTAATCGGCCGGTTCGCGAAATCCACAATGAAGCGGTAGGATTGGTTCGGGCCTCTACTCAGGCCAGGTTGTTGAGAGAGATTACCCACGAATTGAGCGACGAAGAGAGGGAGGTCATAAGAAGGGCTCGGAATAGCAAGAAAGCGTCACCTTCCCGGAACGTGGACGCTGCCGATTATCGGCTCAGCACCGGGCTTGAAGCTCTCTTCGGCTATCTCTACCTTAAAGGCGAGGAAGAAAGGCTTGAAAAGTACCTGGATTTGGCATGGATGAAGTTCGAGCAGCTACAGTCATTGGCAATATAGGTCCTCATAATCAGCACCCAAAAGTAATATCTGTGCTGATGAGCATGGCACTCAGGCGCGCGAAGCGGCGCCGAAAGTCATTTATTGGGGAAGCTGTACGTTCGTAAAAGGTAGATGTCCTGGAAGACCGGAGCTGAGTGCTGGGTCTGTCGCTGGTTTTGTCCACTGATCGCAGCCGCTGCGCGCAGGAACGCCGTAAGATACGGGGGGGGCTTTTGGTTGAAAACCGCGCTTAAGGTCAGATTGCTTCAACACACGTTTGAGCCGGAGAAGCTGGTGGCGGTGGCAGCAAAGCTCTGCTATTCGCCGGCGGGCATTGACGGGATAATGGAAGGGCTCGACTCAAAGACGACGGCAGATTTCTTGAACATGCTGACGGAGTTGGGGCACGAAAGCCCTATAGAACACGCGACGTTCACCTTTGGAATCGAGGGGGTCTCAAGAAGTCTTCTAGCCCAGATCACCCGCCACCGCATAGCCAGCTACAGTGTAAAATCCCAGCGGTGGGTAAAGGAGGATCAGTTCGAATACGTAATTCCGCCTGAGATAGAGTCCGTTCCCGAGGCAAAGGCGATATTTATAAAAGCCATGGAAGAAGACCAGGAACGCTATAATGCGCTTTGTGCCATCCTCTATCAGCGGCATCTCGCAAGGCTTTTGCAGGAAGGCAAAACCGAAAAAGAGGCAAGACGGGAAGCAGAGAAACAAGCTATTGAGGATGCGCGCTACGTTCTGCCCAACGCCTGCGAGACCAAGCTCATAGTAACAATGAACGCGAGGAGCTTGTTTAATTTCTTTCGCCAGCGCTGTTGCAACCGGGCTCAGTGGGAGATAAGGATGCTGGCGGACGAAATGTTGAAACTGGTGAGGCAGGTGGCTCCCACCCTTTTCGCCCGGGCAGGTCCCGGGTGTTATGCCCTAGGGCGATGCCCCGAAGGCAAGATGAGCTGTGGCAAGAGCAAAGAAGTTCAAGAAAAATATCGAAACCTGATGGGGGAACAAGGTGAGCGAGCAGATTGAAGGTATCAACTGGGTTATCGAAGCCTTTAAAGCCGGCCGCAAGATTCACAAGCTGTACGTAGACGGTTCCAGAAAAGACAAACGCCTGGACTATGTTTTGGAACACGCCAAAAAGTCGGAGGTGCCGGTGGAAAGTGTCACGAAGGAGCAGCTCAAAAAGATGTCGGTTTCCGGTTCGCCCCAGGGGGTACTGGCTGTTGCATCTGACTACTCTTACCGGTCTTTAGAAGACATCCTGGAATTCGCCGAAGAACGTGGTGAACCGCCGTTGGTGATACTGCTGGACGGGGTGGAGGACCCTCAGAACCTGGGGGCCGTGGTTCGGGTCGCGGAGTGTGCGGGCGTTCATGGCATAGTCTTGCCTTCTCACCGTTCGGCGAAAGTCACACCTGCAGTAGGAAGAGCCTCTGCCGGAGCCGTGGAACACATGAGGATAGCCCTGACAACCAATCTGGTTAGGGCCATCGAGGACCTGAAAAAGGCCGGTCTGTGGGTTGTGGGAGCCGATGCATCGGCTCCCGATTTGTATTTTGGAATCGAGTTCCCGGCGCCTCTGGCATTGGTGTTCGGGGGTGAGGGAAGGGGTATACGCCGGCTGGTCAGGGAGCATTGCGACATGCTGGTGAGCATCCCCATGTACGGGAAACTCAATTCCCTGAACGTTGCAACCGCCTGTGCCGTAATCACCTACGAAGCCCTGCGACAAAGACACCAAACTTAGGGAGTCGCATGATGAAACAAACGGTATTGTTGGTAGATGGGTACAACATCATAAGCGCTTGGCCAGAGCTGACCAGGCTGAAAAACGACAGCCTGCAGAGGGCCCGGGAAAAACTGGTAGAACTAATGATAAATTACGCCGGATTCACCGGGCGGAAGGTCGTGGTCGTATTCGATGCGCACCAGGTAAAAGGGGCTGCCGGGAGCAAGGAGAGTTTTAACGGGGTTGAAGTTCTGTTTACCCGTGAAGGGGAAACAGCAGACGAACTCATCGAGAGGCTGGTCGGCGACTACGTGACAGAGTTCAACGGGGATGTTTACGTAGCGACGTCGGACTGGACGGAACAGAGGATAATTTTCGGCAAAGGCGCCTACCGGATTTCGGCAAGGGAACTCTACCACGAAGTAGAAGAGACGATGCTCAAGTTAAAAGAATGGGAAAAACCCGGGGGGCTTGGGGAAAGACTCCTGGTTAACCGTTTGAGTGAAAAGGTGAAAAAGCTCTTGGATATCAGGCGCAAGCGGTAGGGGCGAGGTGTTCAAAAGCGTGCCCGCTTTATCGGTAGAAGATTTGACCATAGCGGGTGTTTGCTGGTTATGGCGATTTATGGGGAAAAGCCCATAGGGCTGCAGCGGGCTAACGGCTTGACTTGTGAATTTTAGTGGCTATATAATTAAATTGCTTGTATACGTCCGGGATTTTCGAGCTTTACAAAACTGAATAGATACCAAAGTCTGGGGGCGGTTGGATGAGCTTACTTGCCTACAAGAGGTATGACGCGGCTTATGATGACCTATCCGATGAAGAAATAGTAGAACTTGCCCAGGAAGGCGAGCAATTGGCCACGGAGTATCTGGTGGACAAGTACAAGAACTTCGTCAGGGCCAAAGCCAGATCGTACTTTCTCATCGGGGCTGACAAGGAAGACATCATCCAGGAGGGGATGATCGGACTATTTAAAGCTATCCGCGACTATAAAGGAGACAAGCTGACCTCTTTCAGGGCTTTCGCCGAGCTATGCATTACGAGGCAGATAATCACCGCCATAAAGACTGCAACACGGCAGAAACACATTCCGCTCAATTCGTACGTATCATTGAACAAGCCCATATACGACGAGGAGTCGGACAGGACATTGATGGATATCCTGGCTACTACCCGGATAACCAACCCCGAAGACATCATCATAAGCAGAGAGGAATTCGTATGTATCGAACAGAAGATGGGGGAGATACTGAGCTCGCTGGAGTGGAAGGTGCTCATGGCCTACTTGGAAGGCAAGTCGTATCAGGAGATCGCCCTTGATCTCAAGCGGCACGTCAAGTCCATAGATAACGCCCTGCAGAGGGTTAAACGTAAACTGGAGAAGTTTCTGGAAGACAGGGAAGAGATGGAATCATAAAAAGCTCGGTTATACCTCCTTGACTAAGCGGAGGAATACCGTATAATATAAGTGCTGAGCCGAGCTAGCTCAATGGTAGAGCAGCTGATTTGTAATCAGCAGGTTGCGGGTTCGAGTCCTGTGCTCGGCTCCAACCAAGGAAAACGGAGGGATACCCAAGCGGCCAAAGGGGGCAGACTGTAAATCTGTTGGCACAGCCTTCGCTGGTTCGAATCCAGCTCCCTCCACCATGAAAATCTCGTCGATGGCAGATAAAAATACAAAAAGTTAGATTACGTCGCGGGGTGGAGCAGCAGGTAGCTCGTCGGGCTCATAACCCGAAGGTTGCTGGTTCAAATCCAGCCCCCGCAACCAACGTGCCCATATAGCTCAGGAGGCAGAGCGTATCCTTGGTAAGGATAAGGTCACCGGTTCGAATCCGGTTATGGGCTCCATCCTAATTTCTATCACTTGTTTCTGTCAAAGTTTCGGGGCGGTGTAGCTCAGCTGGCTAGAGCATGCGGTTCATACCCGCAGTGTCCGGGGTTCGAGTCCCTGCACCGCTACCAAAGGCAAAAAAGGAAGTGAGGCATCTCACTTCCTTAAATTTTTGCTCTTTTGTCGTGTTCGCCGTCACCCATTTCCGTGTTCGAGCTCAAAGGGTTGATTCGTTGCTTGGTAATGAGTGGGATTCTTGCCGCCGGGGCAGCCTATATACGGAACCGGGCCACTGATTGGTTCAGATTTTGCGCGGTTTCAGCCATCTTGGCGGCTGATTCCGCGACCTGGACCACCGAGGCCGTGGTGGATTCAGTTGCTTTGGCTATCTCGGAGGCGGAGCGGCTGCTTTCATCCATTGTTTTGGCTACGGAGTCGATGGCTCTGGCTACATCTGTAACCGATGCCAGGACTTTGGTAGTCATATCGGATGTGGTTACCGAGAGTTGGTTGAATGTACCGGCATCTTTGGCATATTGCTCGGCTACGTTGACCAGCCGTTCGTAGTCGCGGACTACGTTTTGCGACATGAAAGTAAGCAGGTCGTTAGCTGCTGTCACCAGAGACTGTATGGAAGTGGTAACGTTATCAGTCAAGTTCTTTATGCCCGCAACCGAGGTCGAAGTCTCCTCGGCCAGCTTTCGTACCTCCTCTGCCACGACGGCGAAGCCGCGGCCCTGTTCTCCGGCGCGAGCGGCTTCTATGGCTGCATTCAAGGCCAAGAGGTTGGTCTGGGATGCGATTCCAGCGATGGAATCGGCGAGAGTCGTTATCTGGTTGACTATGGCCGCTTCCTTCACCGCCTGGGCCACTCGGTTTTCGATTTCACGATAAAGGTTGGCGGCTGTGTTCTGGGCTGCAACTGTCTCGCCCTGCACGGTTCTGGCCTGGTTTTCCACTGAAGCTGCGGTTTTAGCACCGTCTTTGGCCCGGGAGGCAAGATCGTTAAGGGAAGACGCCATCTCCTGGCTGGAGGCAGCAACCTCTTCCACTGAGGCGGAGACAGTCTGCAGTCCGGCGCTTACTTCTTCTACCGATGCCGAGACCTCTTCCATGTTCGCCGATATGCTCTCGGCCGTAGCTGAGAGTTCTTGACTGAACGCTGCTACTTCCTGGGCGCCGTTCACTACCTCGCGCATAAGATCCCGGAGTTGACGGCTCATCTCTTCGATAGCCTGTCCGACCTGCCCGATCTCGTCCTTGCGCGACAGGAGGACGTCCGGTACATCCTGACTGAAATCTCCCTGGGCCACCAGTCTCAAGTGCTCGACAGCAACACCCAACGGGGCGGCGATCTGGCGGGCGATAGTGACCGCGCTGCCGAAGGCCAGCACCAGAACCACAGCCGTGAAGACGAGGAGAAAACGGGTGGTTTTCTGATAGTTGTCTTGGGCATCGGCGCGGAGCTGGGAGGCTATGTCACGGTTGAGCTGGTAGAG
>CAYONS010000001.1:2670-44782 GCA_964405385.1 uncultured Syntrophothermus sp. | reverse complement strand
GTACCAACTGATCGTCGTAGATGGATATGAGGTCTTTTTCAATACCGGCCATGCCTTTCCAGGCCACTCCGCCGACGAAGCCGATCATGACCACCATTAAAACGGCAGCCAGCATCATTTTGTTCATGGTGGAAAGATCGCGCAGCCACTGCATGAGAACCCCTCCTTTGCTTTCAAAAATAATTCGCTTCTAATCCAGTTGAGAGGTGTCATAATATCGAAAGTTGAGCGCTCCGAGAGCGATGTCCGGCCTATCACCTCCTAGCTATCACAAATATGGTACATATGCTGATTGCTGACCGGGATCCGATGAGTCGGACACGAATCGGGCAACCAGAACCGTAAGCCATAGTGACTAGTTCGACAGTCCTACGACATTTCCTGCCAGTTAGCGACATCGTAGGACGGGATTGTGAAAACATCTACAGCAAGAAGCTCAAGCGGTTTTTTCGGCAGGGCAGAAACCAAGGAAGGCGCCGGTGGCTGCAATAGACCGGCGTTGGGTGTTTGTATGCCGTGTGTGTTGACAGTGGTATTGGCTTATGCTACAGTAGGGTAGGCAATTTGCGATTAGGAGGTGCAGTAATGCGCGTAGGAATAACCCTAGCCTGCAGCCAATGCAAGCAACGCAACTACGTTACCACCAAAGATAAGAGAAAACACCCGGAGAAGATGGAGATACGGAAGTATTGCCGGTTCTGCAACACGCACACGGTTCACAAAGAGATCAAGTAAAAAACGGGTGCCCGGCAATTTACAGTAAACGGTTGAAGGTGTGAATACATGGTGACAAGTGTGAAGAAACAAGAGCAGTCTTCGCTCGCGCTCCGCTGGGCGAATGTAAGGGATTACCTTAGAGGGGTTTACAACGAGCTGAAGAAGGTCCATTGGCCGAACCGTAATCAGCTTGTAGCATATACAGCTGTAGTGCTGATTTCGGTAGCTTTAGTTGCCGTCATTATATGGGCCTTTGATTTGCTGCTATCCTATATTTTAGAACTCCTTTTCAATGCGGTTAGGTAGGATTTGTAGAGGAGGTGTCCCTTATATCCTTGGATGAGGGAAAAGAGCCGAAAAACACAGAAAAGGAGCCGGAACATCCGGAGCGACGCTGGTACGTGGTACATACCTACTCCGGTTATGAGAACAAAGTAAAAGCCAATCTGGAGAAGAGAGTCGCTTCCATGAATATGGAGGACCAAATCTTTCAGGTACTTATTCCGGAGGAGGAAGAGATCGAGTACAAGGGCGGACAGAAAAAGGTCACTAAAAAACGCGTCTTCCCCGGGTATGTTCTGGTGGAAATGATAATGACCGACGATTCGTGGGTTACTGTAAGACACACCCCTGGAGTCACGGGTTTTGTGGGAAGCGGCACCAAACCGATCCCTCTTCAACCCCACGAGGTGGAAAAGATACTCAAGCACATGGGTATGCTCGAAGCCAGGCCCAAGATCGACGTCGAAGTAGGAGAATACGTGCGGGTAAAGAGCGGCCCGTTTGAGAATTTCGAGGGCATGGTAAAAGAGATCTTGGCTGATCGGGGAAAACTGAGGGTGAATATTTCGATGTTTGGCCGCGAGACCCCCGTGGAGTTGGATTACGAGCAGGTAGAGAAGCTGTAACAATCGTTACTGGGGCTTAGATTGATGACCATATTTAAGGAGGTGGACATATGGCAAGAAAGGTGATAGGGATAGTGAAACTCCAGCTTCCTGCAGGAAAAGCTACGCCAGCTCCCCCGGTTGGACCTGCTTTGGGTCAGTACGGGGTCAACATAATGGCTTTCTGCAAGGATTACAATGCCAGGACAGCTAATCAGGCGGGATTTATCATCCCGGTGGAACTTACCGTTTACGATGACCGGTCTTTCACATTTGTCCTGAAGTCGCCTCCGGCTTCAGACCTTCTGAAGAAGGCAGCCGTTATCGAAAAAGGTTCCGGGGTGCCGAACCGGAACAAAGTGGCGAAAATAAGCAGGGCCAAGGTGAAGGAGATAGCGGAAATGAAGATGCAGGACCTGAATGCTACCAGCCTGGAAGCCGCTATGCGGATGATTGAGGGAACAGCCCGCAGCATGGGAATCACCATCGAGTAGGATTCGAGTGGGAGGACGTCAGTCCGAAATCACCACAGGGAGGTTGTTTTGAGATGAAGAGAGGGAAAAAGTACTTAGAAGCCTTAAAAAAGATAGACCGCGGTCGTCTTTACGAACCGGGTGAAGCTCTGCGCCTGGTCAAAGAGTTGGCCAGCGCCAAGTTTGACGAGACAGTAGAGCTTGCCGTGAAGCTGGGAGTTGACCCGCGACATGCGGACCAACAGGTTCGGGGTACGGTCGGACTTCCTCACGGAACCGGCAAGACCAGGAAGGTGCTGGTGTTCGCTAAAGGCGAAAAGGCAAAAGAGGCGGAAGAAGCGGGAGCCGACGTGGTCGGGGCAGAAGAACTGGCGGAGAAGATAAAGGGAGGCTGGCTCGATTTCGACGTGGCTGTGGCTACTCCCGACATGATGGGGGTAGTAGGTAAACTGGGTAAGATCCTGGGTCCCCGCGGGCTCATGCCTAATCCCAAGTCCGGAACCGTGACTTTCGATATTGCCAGGACGGTTAAGGAGTTGAAAGCCGGAAGGATCGAGTTCAGGGTGGACAAGACGGCGATCGTGCACGGACCTATTGGCAAGGTATCCTTTGACCAGGAAAAGCTGGAAGATAATTTCAACGCTTTTATAGAGGCCCTGGTTAAGGCTAAGCCGCCGGCTGCGAAAGGTCAGTATTTGCGTTCCATTGCCGTATCTTCTACCATGGGTCCGGGCATTAAGATAAACCCGGTAAGCGTTATGCAGAAGGCCAGGTAAGTAAGAAGCCTGGGCAAAACTAAATAACAAACGGTTGACCGTAGACAGCGGGTGGCTGCTTATAAGCCTTAATAAACCAGCCCGCCGAGGTCAGAGGATGAGAGCAAAGCGGCTTATAACCTCTGCGTCTTGATGTCTGCGGAGGTTTTTTGTTTTTTCCATGCCGTGGCAAAGGGGGTGAAAATCGAATGCCAGATATCGAAGCCAAAAGACAGGTGGTCGAAGATCTCAAAGACAGATTCTCCAAGGCCAGTGTGGCAATTTTCACGGATTATCGCGGCTTGACGGTAGCAGAGATGACGGAACTGCGCAATCGGTTGCGCAAAGCCGGCGTAGAGCTGAAGGTAATTAAGAATACTTTGGCGAGGTTCGCCCTGAGGGAATGTGGTCTGGATGAAGTAGAGCCTTACCTGGAGGGACCTAATGCGGTAGCCTTCGGGTATCAGGATCCGGTCGAGCCGGCCAAGATCATCAATGATTACATCAAGGAAACCAAAAAACTGCAACTGAAGGCCGGCATACTCGACCGCAGGGTTGTCAAACCCAAGGATATCGAAGCGCTGGCGGCTCTGCCGCCGAAGGAGGTCATCATGGCCCAGGTGCTGGGCGGCCTGCAGGGGCCCATACGCGGATTCGTGTACGTGCTCAGTGCTAACCTCTCGGGATTGGTAAGAGCCCTTAATGCTATTAAGGAGAAAAAAGAAGCTTCGTAAAATTCAACAAATCTAAACATAGGAGGATGAAAAAATGAGTAAAGTGCAAGAAGTTATCGAAATTGTCAAAAATATGACAGTTCTCGAGCTTTCGGAACTGGTGAAAGCCTTGGAAGAAGAGTTCGGAGTCAGTGCGGCGGCTCCGGTGGCCGTTGCGGCAGGCCCGGCAGTAGCAGCTGCTCCGGCTGAGGCAGAGGAAGAGCAGACGGAATTCGACGTGATACTGACCAGCGCAGGCGACAAGAAGGTTAACGTCATCAAGGTGGTGCGCGAGCTGACCGGGTTAGGTTTGAAAGAATCCAAGGCCCTCGTTGACGAGGCTCCCAAGCCTATCAAGGAAAAGGTCTCAAAAGAGGAGGCAGAAGCTATTAAAGCCAAGATCGAAGAAGCCGGAGGAACTGTAGAGATAAAATAAACGTATAGGCAGCATCTGAGGCGTTGATTGCAGATAGGGCTTTTCTTATGAACAGACCCCCACAGCACCCGAGGGTGAAGGGGGTCTGTGTTTCCTAAGGCTGCGAAAGTACGGGCTGGAGGGATGGGTTTTTGGAATCCAAAGTCATGGTTATCATCGGACTGTGCCTGGCGGGCGCGTTATTATTTACCGTTTTGTTTCTGGTCCAACAGTTGCGGCGGACAGAGCGCCTCATCGAAGAACTGGAGTACGAAGAGTCCGAAGAGGAGTAAGAATAGGATCAGGCTGAATGCACGATCATCTGGATGTAACTGAAGAACAGGGGAAATTTTTTTGTTTAGCCGGGCTGCTATTCTTGACTCCTGAGAGTACATGTGGTAACATTAACAATTGCCATTCGCAAGAGTTAACTGCAAGTTTCTGTGCAGAATGGAAGACACCAAAGAACTAATCCAGTTAATAGACGTGACAAATTCTTAGAAGCGAGGTTGACAGGACGGGCCTTGCTTTTAACTCTTTTAGGAATACACGATGAGGGGTGAAGTCCGTTAATGGAAAGGGTAGTTAAGTTCGGCCGCCGCGAACGCGTCAGCTATTCGTCCATCCAGGAAGTCATGGAACTGCCTGACTTAATCGAAGTCCAGAAAAAGTCATACCAGTGGTTCTTGGAGACGGGGTTGCGGGAGGCTCTGCAAGAGGTATTCCCGATAGAGGATTTCACCGGTAATCTTCAGCTTGATTTCATCGATTACACGCTGGGCGAGCCCAAATACGATGTGCAGGAATGCAAGGAGCGGGATGTTAGCTACCAGGCCCCGTTGAAGCTCCGCGTACGGTTGACCGACAAGGAAAACGGAGAGATTAAGGAATCCGAGGTCTACATGGGAGACCTGCCTATTATGACTGAGAAAGGCACGTTTATCATCAACGGGGCAGAGCGGGTAGTTGTCAGCCAGCTTGTGAAATCCCCGGGGGTGTATTTTAACGACCGGGTGGACATTACGGGAAAAGTATTGTACGGTGCGACCATTATTCCTAACCGCGGGGCCTGGTTTGAACTGGAGATGGACAGCTCAGGGGCAGTCTATACCAGGATCGACAAGACCAGGAAGATACCTGTAACCGTGTTGTTAAGAGCTCTGGGATACCCCACCAACGACGATATTCTTGCTCTTTTCGATAATGATGAAACGATTATAAAGACGCTGGAAAAAGACACCACGACCAACCGCGAAGAGGCTCTGATCGAATTCTACAGGCGGCTGCGCCCGGGCGAACTGGCGACAGTTGATGGAGCGGAGCAGCTTCTTCACAACCTTTTCTTCGATCCGCGCCGTTACGACCTGGCGGCCGTGGGCAGATATAAGATAAACAAGAAATTGAACCTCGATACACCCGACGATGTGCGGTGTTTACAGCCGCAGGATATTATAGCTACTATCAGGTACTTGCTGGGGCTGGTACGCGGTGAGGGCAAGACCGATATTATCGACCACCTGGGCAACAGGCGCCTGCGTTCGGTAGGAGAGCTCCTTCAAAACCAGTTCCGTACGGGGCTGGTGCGAATGGAGAGGGTAGTCAAAGAGAGGATGTCGATCCACGATCCAGAGGCCCTTACTCCTCAGGTTCTTATTAACATCAGGCCAATTACTGCCGTAGTCAAAGAGTTTTTCGGTAGTTCTCAGTTATCGCAATTCATGGATCAGACTAATCCTCTTGCCGAACTCACGCATAAACGGAGGCTGAGCGCATTAGGACCTGGGGGACTCACCAGGGAACGGGCCGGTTTCCAGGTCAGGGACGTACACCATTCACACTACGGCCGGATATGTCCCATCGAAACGCCTGAAGGACCAAACATAGGCTTGATAGGGTCGTTGTCCACATATGCCCGGGTTAACCGTTTTGGTTTCATCGAGACCCCGTACCGGAAAGTGGACAAAGAGAATCGCCGGGTAACCGACGAGATACATTATTTGTCTGCCAGCGAGGAAGAAGAATACATCATCGCCCAGGCAAACTCGCCGGTCGATTCCGAAGGTTACTTCCTGACCGACCGCGTCATCGCTCGGCATGGGTCGGAGATCATAGAGGTTTCAGTTGACAGGGTAGATTACATGGACGTTTCTCCTAAACAGGTATTCAGCGTGGCTACTTCCCTGATACCTTTCTTGGAACACGACGATGCCAACCGAGCCCTAATGGGAGCCAATATGCAAAGACAAGCGGTTCCCCTTATTCGCACCGAGGCTCCTATAGTTGGAACCGGGTTGGAATTCAGGGCGGCCAAAGACTCGGGGGCTGTAGTAGTAGCCAAGAAAGGTGGCATAGTCAAAAAAGTATCGGCTAACTTCATTCAGATACTGAACGATGACGGGGACATCGATACCTATCACCTTCTCAAATTCGTCCGGTCCAATCACGGTACTTGTATCAACCAGCGCCCTATAGTAAAAGCTGGTCAGAGGGTGGAAGCGGGCGACATAATCGCCGACGGCCCGGCCACGGATCAGGGCGAGCTGGCACTGGGACGCAACGTGATGGTGGCGTTCATGCCATGGGAAGGGTACAATTTTGAAGATGCAATTCTGATTTCAGAAAAGCTGGTTATGGAGGATGTTTTTACTTCTATTCACATTGAGGAGTATGAGTGCGAAGCTCGTGATACCAAGCTGGGTCCGGAGGAGATAACGCGTGACATTCCCAACGTTTCTGAAGACATGTTGAAGAACCTCGATGAAAGAGGTGTTATTCGGACCGGAGCGGAAGTAAGGGCGGATGATATCCTGGTGGGTAAAGTAACGCCAAAAGGGGAGACTGAACTCACGCCTGAAGAAAGGCTACTGCGTGCCATTTTCGGCGAGAAAGCGAGAGAAGTCCGGGATTCTTCTTTGCGGGTTCCTCACGGCGAATCGGGAAAAGTCGTTGATGTGAAGGTTTTCTCCCGGGAAGCCGGAGACGAGTTGGCTCCCGGGGTTAATCAGCTGGTCAGGGTTTATGTCGCTCAGAAGAGGAAAATATCCGAAGGAGACAAGATGGCAGGGCGTCACGGCAACAAAGGGGTTATTTCTCGCATTTTACCTGTTGAAGACATGCCGTATTTACCTGACGGGACTCCGGTCGAGATAGTGTTGAACCCCTTGGGAGTGCCTTCTCGTATGAACATCGGACAGGTGCTTGAATGTCACTTGGGGCTGGTGGCCAAGACCTTGGGGTTCAACGTGGCAAGCCCGGTGTTCGACGGGGCGACCGAGGAGCTTATTTTCAAGAAATTTGAAGAAGCCGGTTTGCCTCCGGACGGAAAGATACAGCTTTACGACGGGAGAACAGGGGAACCGTTCGACAATAAGGTTACGGTCGGGTACGTCTATATGATGAAACTGGCTCACCTGGTGGACGACAAAATCCACGCTCGTTCTATTGGTCCGTATTCGCTGGTGACCCAGCAGCCTTTGGGCGGTAAAGCCCAGTTTGGCGGCCAGCGTTTTGGAGAGATGGAAGTGTGGGCTTTAGAAGCATACGGGGCATCCTATACTCTACAGGAGATACTGACGGTAAAGTCTGACGATGTGGTGGGCCGTCTCAAGACCTATGAATCGATAGTCAAAGGGGAGAATATTCCGGAACCTGGCGTTCCTGAATCGTTTAAGGTTTTGATAAAGGAGCTTCAAAGCCTGTGCTTAGATGTTCGCATACTTTCTGAGGAAGACCACGAGATAGAGATACAGGAATCTGATCACAGCCCGACGGAAGAGGAAAGGGCTAGGGATCTCGGGTTCGATCTCTCCGCTTTGGCCAGGCCCCGAAGGCCGGAAGTCCAGAAGACGGATTTGGATAGTGACGAAGAAGAGGAAGACGAAGGAGAAGAGCTATTGGTTGAGACCGATGTAGACGGCTTCCAGGAGGACGGTGATTATCTAGATGAAGACCTTCCAGAAAGTGATGACGATTTCGACGTAGATTAGCGGTTCTTAGTAAAGAGCCGGGTTCTATCTTCTGAGAAGGGAGAGACGAGGGTTGCTGGATGTCAACAATTTTGAGCGGATTCGGATATCGCTGGCTTCCCCTGAAAAGATCCGTTCCTGGAGCTCAGGCGAAGTAAAAAAGCCGGAAACCATAAACTACCGCACCTTAAGGCCGGAAAAAGAAGGGCTGTTCTGCGAGAAGATATTCGGCCCGGTAAAGGATTGGGAATGCCATTGCGGTAAGTACAAGAGAGTAAGGCACAAGGGCATCGTGTGCGATCGCTGCGGGGTTGAGGTAACCACCTCGAAGGTTAGGCGAGAGCGCCTGGGTCATATTGAGCTTGCGGCTCCTGTTTCCCACATCTGGTATCTTAAAGGCATTCCCAGCCGCATGGGGCTGCTCTTGGACTTGTCGCCCAAAGTGCTGGAGAAAGTGATTTATTTCGTGAACTATATCGTTCTGGATCCGGGCGACACCCCGCTTTTGCGTAAACAGCTATTGAACGAACGGGAATACCGCGAACTGAAAGAGAAGTACGAAGGCAAGTTCAGGGTAGGCATTGGCGCAGAAGCTGTTAAGGAGCTGCTGGAGGCCATTGATCTGGATGAGCTATCCAGAGAGTTGAAAGAAGAGATAAGCATTTCTACCGGGCAGAGGCGGAGCAGGGCTATCAAACGTTTGGAAGTGGTGGAAGCTTTCCGGATGTCGGGTAACCGCCCGGAATGGATGATATTAGAGGTTTTACCGGTAATTCCGCCCGAACTCCGCCCCATGGTGCAGCTGGACGGAGGAAGATTTGCCACTTCGGACCTAAATGACTTGTACCGAAGGGTAATCAACCGCAATAACCGTTTAAAGAGGCTCCTTGATCTGGGTGCCCCTGACATCATAGTGCGCAACGAAAAGCGGATGTTGCAAGAAGCGGTGGATGCCCTCATCGACAACGGGCGTCGGGGAAGGGCGGTTACAGGTCCAGGCAACCGCCCGCTGAAATCGCTGAGCGACATGCTGAAAGGCAAACAAGGGCGTTTCCGGCAGAATCTGTTGGGCAAGAGGGTGGACTACTCCGGTCGTTCTGTTATCGTAGTGGGACCCAACCTCAAGATGCACCAATGCGGGCTGCCTAAGGAGATGGCCCTGGAACTGTTTAAACCGTTTGTCATGAAAAAGCTGGTAGACAAAGGGATGGCGTCCAATATCAAGAGCGCCAAGAAAATGGTGGAAAGAGGAAGAGACGAGGTTTGGGATATCCTGGATGACGTCATCAAGGAACATCCGGTCCTGTTGAACAGGGCACCGACGCTTCACCGTCTCGGCATCCAGGCTTTTGAACCGGTATTGGTAGAGGGACGCGCCCTGCAGATTCATCCGCTTGTCTGTACGGCCTACAACGCTGACTTCGACGGCGACCAGATGGCGGTGCATGTGCCGCTTTCCGCCGAGGCCCAGGCAGAAGCGAGATTGCTCATGCTTTCCAGCGGAAACATTCTTAACCCTAAGGACGGGCGTCCGGTTGTAACTCCGACCCAGGACGTGGTAATCGGCTGTTACTACTTGACTTTGAGCAGGGAAGGAGAAAAAGGGGAAGGGCGTCATTTTTCTTCGCCGGAGGAAGCCAGGATGGCTTACGAACTTGGGCATCTTGGCCTTCACGCCAGGATCTACGTCAGGATGAAGAACGGAGAAAAGATTGAGACCACGGTTGGTAGAATAATATTCAACGAAACCATCCCTGATGAACTCGGTTACATCAACCAGGTGGTTGGAAAGAAAGAGTTAGGGGATCTCGTTTACGACTGCTATCGCAAGTTGGGAAATGACGTTACGGCTCGGATGCTGGATGGGATAAAGTCAGTCGGATACACGTTTGCCACCCGGGCTGGGATCACGGTTGGGGTTACGGATTTCCAGACCCCGGATACCAAGGCGGAAATACTGGCGGAAGCCGATCAGAAGGTAAGCGAAATAGAGGAGAATTATCAAGCGGGCTTGATCACAGAAGAGGAAAGACATTCTCTGGTGGTCGAGATATGGAACGAGGCAACAGACCGGGTTACGGAAGCCCTCAAACAACAACTGGCCGAGGATAACCCGGTGTACATGATGGCCATTTCCGGGGCTCGCGGTAACTTCCAGCAGATAAGGCAGTTAGCCGGGATGCGCGGTTTGATGGCAGATCCTTCGGGAAAGATTATTGACCTTCCGATAAAGGCTAACTTCCGGGAAGGCCTGACCGTCTTGGAGTACTTCACTTCGACCCATGGAGCCAGAAAAGGCCTGGCCGACACCGCTTTGCGAACTGCCGACTCCGGTTACTTGACCCGGAGGCTGGTAGATGTCTCTCAAGATGTGATCATCAGGGAAGAAGACTGTGGAACCCATGAAGGTATCGTGGTCTCAGAGATCACCGAAGGAAGCGAAGTAATAGAGAGACTAGAAGAGAGAATAATAGGCCGGGTAGCGGTAGATGATGTAATCCATCCCCAAACCGGGGAGATTTTGGTCAGAGAGAATCAGGAAATTGACGAAGAAGCGGCCGAACGCGTCGTTAAGGCCGGCATCACCAGTGTGAAAATCAGGTCGGCTCTAACCTGCAAGACGAGGCACGGGGTTTGCCAGAAGTGCTACGGACGGAACCTGGCTACCGGGTATCAGGTCGAGATCGGAGAAGCCGTCGGGATATTGGCGGCGCAGTCAATCGGCGAACCAGGCACTCAGCTGACCATGCGTACCTTCCATACCGGAGGGGTAGCAGGAGACGATATCACCCGCGGTCTGCCGCGAGTAGAGGAACTGTTTGAGGCTAGAAAACCCAAGGGACAGGCAGTAGTTACAGAAGTATCGGGTTCGGTGAGAATCGTGGACAATAAGGGGAGGCGGGAGGTGCAGATCCTCAACGCCGAGGGCGAGGTACTGGCCTCTTATCCAGCCCATTATGGTTCGCGCCTGAGGGTGCAAGACGGAGACCTGGTAGAACCCGGGGATGAATTGACCGAAGGGCCTTTGAACCCGCACGATATCTTGAGAACTAAAGGGTTGAGAGCCGTGCAGACCTATCTCTTGCATGAGGTGCAGAAGGTGTACCGCCTCCAGGGGGTGGACATCAGCGATAAGCACATCGAGATTATGATCAGACAGATGCTGAAAAAAGTGAGGGTTGAGGAAGCGGGAGACACCAACCTCCTGCCGGGTGCGTATGTAGACATTGCCGATTTTGAAGAGGAAAACCGAAAGATATTCGAGAAGAATCGGGGGCTGCCGGCAATAGCCAAGCCGGTGCTCCTGGGAATAACTAAGGCTTCTTTGAATACAGACTCCTTCTTATCGGCGGCATCCTTCCAGGAAACAACCAAGGTGTTGACGGAGGCTGCCATCAAAGGTAAAGTCGACAACCTGATTGGCCTTAAGGAAAACGTGATAATAGGCAAGCTCATCCCGGCCGGAACTGGGTACACGAAGTATCGCAACGTGGTGGTAGAAGAAGTTCAAACCGGTGGGGACGATTGACTGGTTACCGGTCAGGTGCTAAAATGTTTAAGTGCGCGAACCGCGACGAGTTCCGCCGTGCATAAATTGGCCGCTATAAAGGGGGGAATCGGGATTGTCCTGGAATGACCTCAAGAAGGCCAAGAAAGTAGTCGGAACCAAGCAGGTTACTAAAGCGGTGGAAAAAGGTGTTGTGCGCAAAGTATACGTGGCCAGGGATGCCGACCAGCGCGTCACATCTCCTTTGCTCAAGCTCTGCGAAGAGCGGGGGGTCGAAGTAGAGTTTGTGGATACTATGGCAGGCTTGGGGCGGGCCTGCGGACTTAGTGTTGGGGCAGCATCCTGTGGCATACTTGCCCAGTAATGACTGAAAGGAGGTGGCAGGTTGACCACAATAAATCAGCTGGTTAGAAAAGGTAGAGAAAAAGTCATCAAGAAATCTACGGCTCCGGCCCTCAGAGGTAACCCGCAGAAACGGGGGGTATGCACCAGAGTCTACACTACTACCCCTAAGAAACCCAACTCCGCTCTGCGAAAGGTGGCAAGGGTAAGGTTAACTAACGGAATAGAAGTCACTGCGTATATTCCAGGAATCGGCCATAATCTCCAGGAACACTCGGTGGTGCTGATTCGTGGCGGCAGGGTTAAGGATCTGCCGGGGGTTAGGTATCATATTATCCGGGGGGCCTTGGACAGCTCAGGGGTTCAGAATCGGAACCAAGGGCGCTCCAAGTACGGCACCAAGCGGCCTAAGGCCAAGAAATAATCAGAGAAAGGGGGTAGACCATGCCGAGGAAAGGGCCGGTTCCCAAGAGGGATGTTCTGCCTGACCCTATTTACCACAGCAAGGTGTTCACCAAGCTGGTCAACCAGGTAATGTGGGACGGGAAAAAGAGTCTGGCAGAGAGAATATGCTATGGTGCTTTCGAGATAATAGAGAAGAAGACGGGTAAACCTGCTATTGAGGTTTTTGAAGAAGCTTTGAAGAACCTTATGCCCGTATTGGAGGTGCGCCCGCGCCGGGTAGGGGGCGCCAACTATCAGGTCCCGGTGGAGGTTCGCCCGGAGAGGCGGCAAACCCTGGCAATTCGTTGGCTCGTCAACTACGCGCGTAACCGTGGGGAAAAGACCATGGTTCAGAGACTGGCAGGCGAGATACTGGATGCCTACAACAATACCGGGGGGGCAATAAAGAAAAAAGAAGACACCCACAAGATGGCCGAAGCCAACAAGGCATTTGCCCATTACCGGTGGTAAAGTCCGTCCCGTTGCTGGGAGGTAGCGGCGTGAGCGATGCATATGATTTAGCAAATACTCGCAACATAGGCATAATGGCCCATATCGATGCGGGCAAGACCACAACCACCGAGCGTATCCTATTCTATACGGGAAGGGTACACCGGATGGGAGAAGTGGATAAAGGAACTGCTACCATGGACTGGATGATCCAGGAACAGGAGCGAGGTATTACGATAACGTCGGCGGCTACATCCTGCTACTGGAAAGGGTGCAGGATCAACATCATCGACACGCCAGGACATGTGGACTTCACAGTCGAGGTAGAACGCTCGCTCCGCGTACTCGATGGAGCCATAGCCATTTTCTGCGGCGTGGCTGGGGTGCAGCCTCAGTCGGAAACGGTGTGGCGGCAGGCGGACAAGTACAGGGTACCCCGCATAGCTTATATCAACAAGATGGACCGAATAGGGGCCGATTTCTTTCGGGTTCTAGATATGATAAACCGGAACCTGGGGAAAAAAGCATGCGCGGTCCAGTTGCCGGTTGGGGGCGAAGACAGCTTTGCCGGGATAATAGACCTGATCCGAATGAAGGCTTACACCTACCACGACGAAATGGGCCTGGACATAAGGGAGCGGGAGCTTACAGATGAGGAGAAAGAAGAGGCTCTTCATTGGCGAACGCAGCTTGTGGAGTTCTTGGCCGAAAGAGACGAGGCGATACTGGAAAAGTATCTCGAAGGACAGGAGATAGATGAAACGGAGCTCGTTCGGGCCATACGCAAACAGACGTTGGCCAATGAGCTGGTTCCGGTTCTCTGTGGATCTTCCTTCAAGAATAGGGGAGTACAGTTTCTCCTGGATGCAGTGGTTGATTACCTACCGTCTCCGCTCGATATTCCGCCCGTGGCCGGTGTGGATCCGGTAACCGGTGAGAGGGCGGTGCGGTTGGCAAGTAAGGAGGAACCCTTTAGTGCTCTCAGTTTCAAAATTGCCGTAGATCCATATGTGGGCAAACTGACTTATTTTCGGGTATACTCGGGGGTGGTGAAAACAGGGAGCCTGGTCTATAATGTAAGGAAAGGCCGGAAAGAAAGGTTAAGCCGCATTCTGAGGATGCATGCTAACCACCGAGAGGAGATTTCCGAAGCCTCGGCTGGCGACATAGTAGCCGGAGTGGGGCTTAAGGAGACGGTTACCGGGGATACCTTGAGTGATGAGAAGGCTCCTATACTTCTGGAAGCCATGACCTTCCCGGAACCGGTTATATCTGTGGCTATTGAGCCGAAGACCAAAGCTGATGAGGAGAGGATCAGCGAGGCTCTCCAACGTTTGGCCGAAGAGGACCCCACGTTTAAGACTTACGTAGATCCGGAAACAGGTCAGAGTATTATTTCAGGCATGGGTGAACTGCACCTGGAGATAATCGTCGACCGGTTGGTAAGGGAGTTCAAGGTTAGTGCCAATGTAGGCAAACCTCAGGTTTCTTACAAGGAGACCGTCAAAGGGACAGGCAGAGGCGAAGGCAAGTTCATCAGGCAGTCCGGTGGCCGGGGGCAATACGGGCACGTGTTGCTTCAGGTAAGCCCGCTGGCTCAGGGTGAGGGATTCAGGTTTATCGATGCTACCAGTGGAGGGGTTATTCCCAAGGAGTTCGTTCCCGCCATCGAAGCCGGAGTAAGGGAAGCAATGGAAGCCGGAATACTGGCGGGATACCCGGTGGTAGATGTCGAAGTCAAACTCACCGGCGGATCATACCATGAGGTGGATTCGAGCGAGATAGCTTTTAAAGTCGCGGCCTCAATGGGATTTAAAGATGCGGTGGAAAAGGCCGGGCCTATTTTGCTGGAACCTGTCATGGATATCGAGATAGTTGTTCCCGAAGAAAATACCGGCGATGCCATAAGCGATCTCAATGCAAGGAGAGGCAGGGTATCGGGGTTAGAAGAGAACAAGGGCATTAGAACTATTAGGGGATACGTACCCCTGTCCGAGATGTTCGGCTACGCGACCGATCTCAGATCCCTGACCCAGGGTCGGGGGACCTTTACCATGCAGTTTTCGCACTATGAAGAAGTCCCAGAGTATAAGGCCAAGGAGATAATAGCCAGGAGATACGGCTTGCCTACTTAAAGAATTAAAAACATTTATATTTAAGGAAAGGAAAGGTGAGTAAATCAATGGCTAAGGCGAAATTTGAAAGGACAAAACCCCATGTTAACGTGGGCACTATCGGGCACATTGACCACGGGAAAACGACCTTGACGGCAGCTATTACCGTATGCCTCTCCAAGGTTGGCAAGGCCAAGGCTACCAGCTACGAAGAAATCGATAAAGCTCCCGAAGAAAGGGAAAGAGGTATCACCATCAATACAGCTCACGTCGAGTACGAGACCGACAAGCGGCACTACGCCCATGTGGACTGCCCCGGCCATGCTGACTATATCAAGAACATGATCACAGGTGCAGCCCAGATGGACGGTGCGATTCTCGTAGTATCGGCAGCGGATGGCCCTATGCCCCAGACTCGGGAACATATAATACTGGCCAGGCAAGTACAGGTGCCGTATATCGTAGTCTTTATGAACAAGGTCGACATGGTGGATGACGAAGAACTCATCGAACTGGTAGAAATGGAAATACGCGACCTTCTCAACGAATACGGGTTCCCGGGCGACGACATACCTGTTGTTAAGGGATCTGCACTGAAGGCCCTGGAGTGCGGTTGCGGAAGCCGGGAGTGCGAATGGTGTTCTAAGATTTGGGAACTCATGGATGCTGTAGACGAGTATATACCGGTTCCGGAAAGAGACATAGACAAGCCCTTCCTGATGCCTATCGAAGACGTATTCACCATAACCGGTAGAGGCACCGTGACCACGGGTAGAGTGGAGAGGGGAACAGTCAAAGTAGGCGATGAGGTCGAGATAATAGGGCTGAGGGACGAGGTCAGAAAGACAGTCGTAACCGGCGTCGAAATGTTCCGCAAGATACTTGACTTCGCTCAGGCTGGCGATAACATCGGAACTCTTTTGAGAGGTGTTGACAGAAAAGAGGTAGAGCGGGGAATGGTGCTGGCGAAGCCGGGATCCATAAAGCCGCATACCAAGTTTAACGCTGAGGTCTACGTCTTGACCAAAGAAGAAGGCGGAAGGCACACCCCCTTCTTTGACGGATACCGCCCGCAGTTTTACTTCCGTACCACCGATGTGACGGGTACTATTCGCTTGCCGGAAGGGGTAGAGATGGTCATGCCGGGTGATAACGTGCAGATGACCATCGAACTGATTACGCCCATAGCCATTGAAGAAGGACTCCGCTTCGCGATAAGGGAAGGCGGCCGTACCGTCGGTGCCGGCGTAGTCACAGCAGTAATTGAATAGTTGCACCTACAGGGTCTGGACGGGATGGAAGGAAAGGCCAGGAGCATGTCCGCGGCACCACGGTAGGCGTGGTTAAACGGCCGCAGGATATGCTCCCGGCGATAACCAGGCTGGCGGATGTTTATGGCGGTTAGCTATTAACACGCCTGGATACGTGGAATAGGAGTTTCCTGTATAAGGAGGTAAAGCGACAAGTGAAAGGCCAGCAAAGGGTCAGAATAAGATTGAAAGCATTCGACCACAAGCTTTTGGATCAGTCGGCTAGTAAGATAGTCGAAACCGCGAAAAAGAATGGAGCTAAGGTCTCTGGTCCGATTCCCCTGCCGACCGAGAAAAGCATCTACACGATACTAAGGTCGCCTCACGTCAATAAGGATTCGCGTGAGCAGTTTGAGATGCGTACCCATAAGCGCCTTATAGACATACTCGACCCCACCCCTAAGACCATAGATGCTCTGATGCACTTGGATCTGCCCTCCGGGGTCGATATTGAGATCAAACTCTAAGCCAGGATTGGACCGGACGGGACGTTTTGACCAGCAAGAAATCTTAGCGAAAATGATACCAGGACCCACCATTATTGGGAGGTAAACGAAAGTGAGCAAGTATGTGCAAAAGGGACTCTTAGGCATAAAGCTGGGCATGACGCAGCTTTTTGATGAGAATGATCGGGCTACTGCGGTCACGGTAGTAGAGGCAGGCCCTTGCATCGTGTTGCAGAAGAAGACGGTGGCAAATGACGGATACAATGCCATCCAGGTAGGTTTCGGGAAAGCCAAGGAGAGCAGAATAACAAAACCTCTTAAAGGTCACCTGGCCAAAGCTAATGCCAAACCGGTTCGCTTTATAAGGGAGTTCAGAGTGGAGAACATCGACGATTATCAGGTAGGCCAGGAATTACGCGTTGACATCTTTAAAGACGGCGACATAATTGATGTGCCCGGTGTTTCTACGGGAAAAGGGTTTGCTGGAGGTATCAAGCGTCATAACTTCCAGAGAGGAGCCATGGCCCACGGTTCGAAGTATCATCGCAGACCCGGGGCTCTAGGAGCCAAAGGACCGGCCCGGGTGTTCAAGGGGCGCAAACTGCCGGGACATTTAGGAGGAGAGAAGGTCACAGTTCAGCGCCTGCAGGTGCTCAAAGTCTATCCCGAGAAAAACATCCTCTTGATTAAGGGAGCGATCCCGGGCCCCAGGCGGGGACTGGTTACTATAAGGAATTCCGCCAAGGCCTAAAGAGATCGGGCGAAGGAGGTTAGCAATATGCCAAAAGTACCACTCTACAATATGGACGGAAACCAGGTAGGGGAGATAGAACTCAGTGACGAGGTCTTCGGGATAGAGCCTAATCAAGCGGTTATGTATCAAGTGGTGAAGATGCAGCTTGCCAACCGCAGGGTAGGCACTGCTTCCACCAAGACTCGTGGTGAAGTCAGGGGCGGAGGGCGCAAACCCTACCGCCAGAAGGGTACAGGGCGTGCCAGAGCAGGAAGTATTCGCTCTCCGCTTTGGCGCAAGGGAGGAGTCGTATTCGGTCCGCAGCCTCGCGATTACTCTTACACTCTGCCCAAGAAGATCAGGCGCCTTGCTCTTAAATCTGCGCTTTCCAGCAAAGTCAGAGGGCAGGACATGATAGTAATGGATGAACTCGCGTTGGAAGCGCCTAAGACCAAGAGGATGGTAGAAATATTAAACGCCCTGCAGGTGAACAAGAAAGCGCTCATAGTCACTGCGGACGGAGATGTCAATGTTTATAAATCCGCGCGCAACATCCCGGGGGTAAAGCCGGTAAGGGCCGACTTTATGAGTGTTTATGATATATTGAATCACGACAAATTGGTCATTACCAAAGATGCTGTGGCCAAGGTGGAGGAGGTATTGGCCCGATGAAAGACCCCAGAGACATTATCTTGCGACCAGTTATCACTGAAAAAACCATGAATCTCTTGGCAGAAAACAAGTATACGTTTATTGTCGATAAGAAGGCCAACAAGACGGAAATACGGAAAGCTATAGAAGAAATATTCGATGTAAAAGTAGATAAGGTCAGAACTATGATAGTTAAGGGCAAGAAAAAACGTATGGGAAGGTTTGAAGGGTACAAACCGGATCGGAAAAAGGCCGTAGTAACGTTAAAAGCTGGACACAAAATACCTTTGTTTGACGGTATGTAAGAGCAGTCCATCCTGATAAGGAGGCAGTTTTTGATGGGTATAAAGAAATTCAAGCCTACCTCACCTGGAAGGCGGCAGATGACTGTACTGACATTTGAAGAAATCACCAAAGTGGAGCCGGAAAAAGCCCTGACTGTACCGCTTAAGAAGACCGGTGGGCGGAATGCCATGGGGCGCCAAACGGTCCGACACCGGGGTGGCGGGCATAAGCGGCTTTACCGGATAATCGATTTTAAACGGAACAAAGACGGCGTACCCGCTAAAGTTGCAGCTATCGAATACGATCCGAACCGCTCTGCCAATATAGCACTCCTGCACTATGTAGACGGGGAGAAGCGGTATATCCTTGCTCCTAACGGCCTCAAGGTTGGAGACAAAGTTGTATCAGGACCGGATGCCGATATAAAGGTAGGCAACGCGCTTCCGCTCCGTAACATCCCTGTGGGTACTACTATCCACAACATCGAGCTGAGGCCGGGCAAGGGGGGGCAGATAGTAAGATCAGCCGGGGCCTCGGCGCAGCTCATGGCTAAAGAAGGAGATTACGCTCATGTGAGGTTACCTTCCGGAGAAGTAAGACTGATCCATTTAAGTTGCCGGGCCACCATCGGGCAAGTCGGCAATCTGGATCACGAGAACATCACGTTGGGGAAGGCTGGACGCTCTAGGTGGCTGGGAATTAGGCCGACCGTGAGAGGGGCGGCCATGAACCCGGTGGATCATCCTCATGGGGGTGGCGAAGGCAGAGCCCCGGTAGGGAGAAAATATCCGGTGTCGCCGTGGGGTAAGATTGCCATCGGAGGCAAGACCAGAAAGAAGAAGCCGTCTGATAAGATGATAGTGAAAAAGAGGAAGTAGGTAAAAGGGGGTACGGACATGGGCAGGTCTCTGAAAAAAGGCCCTTACTGTGACGAGAAACTGCTGAAAAAGATCGAAAAGATGAACGAAACCGGTGAAAAAAGGGTAATAAAAACCTGGTCCCGTCGGTCCACCATCCTGCCGCAAATGGTCGGACATACGCTGGCTGTCCATGAAGGGAGAAAGCACGTTCCTATCTATATCACGGAAGACATGGTAGGGCACAAACTCGGCGAATTCGCTCCCACCCGGACGTACCGGGGCCATGCAGATAAGTCGGAAAAGACGAGCAAGCGTAAGTAGAAGAAGGAGGGAGACCGGTGGAAGCTAGGGCAGTAGCCAAATACCTGCGGGTATCGCCGTTTAAGGCGAGACAAGTAGCGGACCTCATACGGGGCAAGAGAGCTAAAGAAGCCATGGCCATACTGAGGTTCACTAACAAGAAGGGCGCACCCATGATAGCAAAGGTTCTGAAATCAGCCATGGCCAACGCCGAGAACAACTTCGATATGGATGTAGATGCCCTTTATGTAGCTGAAATATACGTTAACGAAGGGCCTAGCCTGAAGCGGCTGAAGCCAAGGGCTTACGGGCGGGCTGATATGATGAAGCGCAGAACCAGCCATATAACTGTGGTAGTTAAGGAAAAGGAGGCTAGATAGTGGGTCAAAAGGTTCATCCCAAAGGGCTGAGGTTAGGAATCATAAGGGATTGGGACTCCAAGTGGTACGCGGACCGGGACTACACCGAACTGCTACACGAGGATTACAAGATCCGCAAGTATATCAAGGATAACTTCTATGCCGCCGGAATATCGCGGGTGGAGATTGAACGCACGGGCAACAGGGTTCGTGTGTCCATACACACAGCAAAACCTGGCATCATCATAGGCCGGGGGGGAGCAGAAGTGGAGCGTCTCCGCCAAGATCTGGGCAAGATTACAGGCAAGACGGTTAACATTAATATTGTCGAGATCAGAAAGCCGGAACTTGACGCTCAGATAGTTGCCGAGAACGTGGCTGCCCAGATCGAACGAAGGGTAGCGTTCCGCCGGGCTATGAAACAGGCGGTACAGCGCACCATGAGAGCTGGAGCAGAGGGTATAAAAGTGGCGGTATCTGGCCGGCTGGCAGGCGCGGAGATCGCCCGGACCGAGTGGTACGCCGAGGGAAGGGTTCCCCTGCATACCCTCAGGGCTGACATCGACTACGGTTTTGCCGAGGCCATGACTACGTACGGTAAAATCGGGGTCAAGATATGGATAAACAGAGGAGAAGTACTGCCAACCCCTAAGGAAACGGCAAAGAAGACGGGGGAGGAAGATAACTAATGCTAATACCGAAACGCGTCAAATACAGGAAGCAGCACAGGCCGGGCCTGAAAGGCAAGGCCAGCAAAGGCAATACCGTAACTTACGGAGAGTACGGTCTGCAAGCACTCGAGGCAGCGTGGATAACCAACCGCCAGATTGAAGCGGCCCGGGTAGCCATTACCAGGCATGTGAAGCGCGGGGGAAAAGTGTGGATAAAGATATTCCCCGACAGACCCATAACAGCCAAGCCGGCAGAAACCCGCATGGGAAAAGGCAAAGGATCGCCGGAGTACTGGGTGGCTGTGGTCAAGCCAGGACGGGTTATGTTCGAGCTGGCCGGGGTTAGCGAAGAAGTGGCAAAGGAAGCGATGAGATTGGCCTCGCACAAGCTGCCGATTAAGTGCAGGTTTGTAAAACGAGAAGAATTGGGTGGTGAGGCTGGTGAAAGCTAACAAGCTTCGGGAACTGACCGACGAAGAACTGACCAAGAGGGTAGAGGATTTCAAGGAAGAGTTGTTCAACCTAAGGTTTCAACTGGCCACAGGGCAACTGGATAACCCCATGAGAATACGTGAGGTAAAGAAAAATATAGCCAGGATAAAGACCATTCAACGAGAGCGCGAGATCAAGCGGCTCAAATTGACCTAAAGGGGGCCTAGACGGTGTCAGAAACGAGAGGGCAGCGAAAAGTGAGGATCGGTACTGTGGTCAGCAACAAAATGGACAAGACGGTTACCGTTAGGGTTGAAAGAGTGATGCAGCATCCCCTGTACCGGAAAGTCGTCAGAAGGAGTAAAAAATACATGGTCCACGACGAGAACAACGAGTGCAGGGTAGGCGACGTGGTCAAAATCATGGAAACCAGGCCGCTCAGCAAGAGGAAGCGGTGGCGGGTAGTCGAAATCCTCGAAAGAGCTAAGACCCTGCAGTAAACTTACCTGGAAGGAGGCAACTTGTATGATACAGCCCCAAACTATGCTCCGGGTGGGAGACAACACCGGGGCTAAACGGGCGATGTGCATAAAAGTGCTCGGCGGCTCGCACCGGAAATATGCCACGGTTGGAGATATTATCGTGGTGTCTATCAAAGAGGCGAGTCCGGGCGGGGTCGTTAAAAAAGGGGACGTGGTCAAAGCTGTAGTGGTCCGGACAACCAAAGAGATCAGGCGTCCGGACGGATCTTATATCAAATTTGGAGAAAACGCTGCAGTCATAATAGATGATAACAACAATCCCAGAGGGACGCGAATATTCGGCCCGGTGGCGAGAGAGCTTCGCGAAAAGAATTTCATGAAGATAATTTCGCTGGCGCCCGAAGTCCTGTAGGATGGAGGTGAGGTTCGTGGGCAACAAACTCAAAATTAAAAAAGGAGACACGGTACTAGTTATCGCCGGTAAAGACGTTGGCAAGAAGGGTAAGGTGTTAAAGGTCGAGCCAGCTAAGAATAGGATAGTCGTGGAAGGCGTAAACCGAGTGAAAAAGCACCAAAAGCCCACCCGTGCTTTACCTCAGGGCGGTATTCTGCAAATTGAATCGCCCATTCACGTTTCCAATGTAATGTTGCTCTGCAATAAGTGCAACAAACCCACGCGTGTCGGGCGCAAGTTTCTCGACACCGGCGAAAAAGTCAGGGTTTGTAAAAAGTGCGGGGAAGTAATAGACTGAAGACTTGCCGCACCGAAATTGATACTGGAAGGCAGCACTTAACACCTCCCAGCCCTGTATCGGGTTTTTGGCCGACGATTGTCCGGATGTAGGGAGAACCTGGGAGAAGGAGGATAGATGTTATGGCCAGATTAAAGGAAATGTACCGGACCGAGATAGTCAGCAAGATGATGGAAAAGTTCAAGTACCGTAATCCTATGCAGGTGCCAAAGATAGAAAAGGTTGTGCTTAACATCGGAGTCGGCGAAGCCATTCAAAATCCCAAATCTCTAGACGGAGCGGTCAGCGATCTAATGGCCATATCCGGTCAGAGGCCGATTATAACCAAAGCCAAAAAGTCCATAGCCGGGTTCAAGCTGCGACAGGGCATGTCCATCGGCTGCAAGGTCACCTTGCGCGGAGACAGGATGTACGACTTTCTGGACAAACTTATTAACGTGGCTTTACCCCGAGTTCGAGATTTTAGAGGGGTTTCACCGACCGCCTTTGACGGACGTGGAAACTACACCTTGGGCATCAAGGAGCAGGTTATCTTCCCGGAAATAGATTACGACAAAATCGATAAGATTCGGGGGTTGGAGGTCGTCATAGTTACCACTGCCAAAAGCGACGAAGAAGCGCGTGAACTGCTCCGCCTTATGGGTATGCCATTCCGCGAACAGTAAGGAGGGAAGAAAGTGGCCAAGAAGTCGTTAATAGCCAAACAGAAGCGCCCCCCCAAGTTTTCAACCAGGTACTACAACCGGTGTAAGATTTGCGGGCGTCCCAGGGCTTATATGAGAAAGTTCGGCATGTGCCGTATATGCTTCCGCACCCTGGCGCATCGGGGCGAGATTCCAGGCATAACCAAGGCGAGTTGGTAAACGTAACTGAAAGAGGAGGTTTAGACTATGGTCATGACTGACCCAATCGCCGATTTGTTAACTCGCATCCGGAATGCGAATACCGTCATGCACAAAACTGTCGAAGTTCCGGCTTCGAAGATGAAGTTGGGAATTGTCGAGATACTGAAAGAAGAAGGATATATCAAAGATTACGAGTATATAGCCGATGGCAAGCAGGGTATTATTCGCATCTATCTGAAATACGGACCGAACAAGGAGAAGGTTATCACCGGCATCAAGCGCATCAGCAAGCCGGGTCTGCGAGTGTACGTCGGTAAGAACGAGATACCGAAGGTATTAGGTGGGCTCGGGACGGCCGTGATATCGACACCCAAGGGGTTAATGACCGACAAAAAGGCCCGCAAACAAGGACTGGGCGGCGAAGTCGTTTGCTACATCTGGTAGTCGCAGTCAAAGGGGGTAAATCAGAGTGTCTAGAATAGGCAAGAAACCTATTGAAAAACCAGACGGGGTTGCAGTTACCCTGCAGGGCAGCGCTGTTTCCGTCCAAGGGCCTAAAGGAAAGCTGACCATGGAAATTCCTGCCGGGATACAGGTTGAGGTTGAGGATAACCGCATATTGGTCACCCGGGAAAGCGACGAGAAGAAACACCGAGCCCTGCACGGTTTAACTAGAGCGCTTTTAGCCAACATGGTAGAAGGAGTTACCAAGGGATTTGAAAAACGACTGGACCTGGTTGGAGTAGGCTACCGCGCCCAGCTGCAGGGAAAGAAACTCGTACTGAGCGTAGGGTACTCGCACCCGGTGGAGGTTGATCCCCCACAGGGCATCGAGATCGAAGTACCCGCACCCAACAAGATTGTGGTCAAAGGTATTGACAAGCAGCAGGTAGGAGAGGTAGCGGCTAGGATCAGGGCCATAAGGAAACCGGAACCCTACAAAGGAAAAGGTATCAAGTACGAGACTGAAGTTATCAGACGCAAGGCCGGCAAAGCTGGCGGGCGGTAAGAGACCATAAGGGCTAAAATATTGAAATCAAAGACTTGCCAGAAAGGAAGTGAACACCTGTGATCAAGAAACCCAGCCGTGCTAGCCTCAGGCAAAAGAGACACAGGCGGGTGAGAGTTCGGGTTTCGGGGACACCGGAAAAACCCCGGCTCTGCGTATACCGGAGCCTTAAGCACATATACGCCCAACTCATAGACGATTCTAGCCAAAGGACCCTGGTTGCATGTTCAACCCTGGAGAGTCAATTTAAGGATCTGGAAGGCAAGGATACGATACAAGGAGCGCGTGCCGTGGGCGAGGCTATAGCCAAGAAGGCTCTGGAGAAGGGTATAATCGAAGTGGTGTTTGACCGGAACGGTTATAAGTATCACGGCCGTGTTGCTGCTCTTGCCGAAGCAGCCCGTGAAGCCGGGCTCAAGTTCTAGGCGGATTTATGAGGAGGGAAACGATGATAGAAAAGGAACAGGAAGGCCGAGAGATTACGGAACGGGTCGTTGCTATACGCAGAGTGGCCAAGGTAGTAAAAGGCGGACGGAGATTCAGCTTTAGCGCAGTGGTAGTAGTGGGTGACGGGCACGGCAACGTGGGTGCCGGGCTAGGCAAAGCGGGGGAGGTTCCAGAGGCTATAAGAAAAGGCATCGAAGACGCCAAAAAGAATATGATATCGGTGCCCTTGGTCGACGAGAGGACTATTCCCCATCCCATTATAGGCCGCTTTGGAGCGGGAGAGGTTCTACTCAAACCAGCAGCACCTGGTACCGGAGTAATCGCAGGAGGACCCGTCAGGGCAGTTTTGGAATTAGCAGGAATCAAAGATATTTTGACAAAATCTCTGGGTTCATCCAATGCCAACAACATGGTCAGAGCTACCATCGAGGCCCTGAAAGGACTGAAGAGGGCCGAGGATGTGGCAAGGCTAAGAGGCAAGACAGTCGAAGAGATTCTGAGGTAGGGGGGAGTCAGTTGGCCAAGAAGCTAAGAATAACCTGGAAAAGGAGCACTATCGGCTGCCCCAAATCTCAAAGGGCGACCATCGCCAGTCTCGGCCTTCGCAGACTGAACCAGAGCGTCATCAAAGACGATACGCCGAGCGTCAGGGGAATGATCGCCAAGGTCGGGCACCTGGTAGAGGTTGAAGACATCGACTAGCGAGGAGGATAAGTATGAGACTGCATGAACTGAAAGCACCTCCAGGGGCTAACAAACGAACCAAACGGGTTGGACGCGGAACCGGCTCTGGCCACGGGAAGACCTCTACCCGCGGACATAAAGGGCAGAAAGCTCGTTCCGGAGGAGGGG
Organism: uncultured Syntrophothermus sp.; assembly: GCA_964405385.1. Classification (GTDB taxonomy): domain Bacteria; phylum Bacillota; class Syntrophomonadia; order Syntrophomonadales; family Syntrophothermaceae; genus Syntrophothermus. The sequence continues at coordinate 19,565 of CAYONS010000001.1, read as the reverse complement.
TCAGGCCTGGATTTGAAGGTGGGCAAATGCCCCTGCAAAGACGCTTGCCTAAGCGCGGATTTACTAATATATTTAAGAAGGAATTCGCCATTGTAAATGTTAGGGATTTAAACCGTTTTCCCGACGGGACCGAGGTTACACCCGAACTGCTGGTGGAAAGCGGTCTCATCAAAAAAATTAAAGACGGGGTAAAAATCTTGGGGGAAGGCGATTTAGAAAGGACCCTGGTGGTTAGAGCCCATAAGGTGAGCCGGCAGGCAGCAGATAAGATTGCAGCCCGGGGTGGCAGGGTTGAGGTGATTTAGTTTGTTTGGCTCATTTCAGCAGGCTTTAAAAGGAGGCGACCTTCGCAGCAAACTGCTGTTCACCTTGGGGATGCTGCTGGTGTTCAGGTTGGGAGCTCATATCCCGGTTCCTGGGATCAATGCCGAGGTCTTTGCCAAGCTTCTCACTAACCAGCTCTTCGGGTTCTACGACATAATTTCAGGGGGCGCCTTCAAGCGGTTCAGTATTTTCGCCATGAGCATAACCCCTTATATAAATGCTTCTATAATAATGCAGCTTTTAACCGTAGTAGTACCGAGGCTGGAACAGTTGCAGAAGGAAGGGGAAGAAGGCCGAAAGAAGATAACCCAGTACGTGCGGTACGGCACAGTCATACTGGGGTTTATCCAGGCTATAGGGATGGCCATAGCCATGGGCAGGTATCCCGGAGTGCTGCAAAACCCGGGTATAGGGTCCTACCTGCTGATAGCCATCAGCCTCACGGCCGGTACGGCTCTTTTGATGTGGATCGGGGAAATGATAACCGAGAAAGGCATCGGGAATGGGATATCCCTAATTATATTTGCGGGAATTGTTGCCCGCATACCCAGCGGCCTCGACACCATATTCGAACTGCTCAAAGCGGGGACCATAGGGTTTTTTAACGTACTTTCTTTCGTTATCATTGCCTTGGTGGTTATTGCCGCTCTGGTGGCAGTGAACGAAGGACAGCGAAGAATCCCCATACACTACGCAAAGCGGGTCGTCGGCAGAAGGGTGTACGGCGGGCAGAGTACCTTTTTGCCCTTGCGGGTCAATATGGGCGGTGTTATCCCCATAATCTTCGGGATGTCAATCATGATGTTTCCGGCGACCATTGCATCGTGGTTTCCCAGGTCGGGGATAAGCACGTTCATCAACACTTATTTCCATTTCGGCACCGTTTTGTATAATACACTTTACGCCTTGCTTATATTTTTCTTTACCTACTTCTACGTGGCAATAATCTTTAACCCGGCAGATGTTGCTGACAATATAAAAAAGTACGGCGGGTTCATACCCGGCATCAGACCCGGGAGGCCTACTGCCGACTACATTGACCGGGTTCTGTCTCGACTGACTTTCGCAGGTGGGATTTTCCTGGCTTTGATAGCCATACTGCCCAACTTCGTTATCAAGGTGACCGGGATTACCAGCCTCTATTTCGGCGGGACGGCGCTCCTTATCGTTGTGGGGGTAGCCTTGGATACCATGAAACAGCTGGAAGCCCACCTGTTGCTCAGAAGTTACGAAGGTTTTGTGAAGTAGGATAGGTAGGAGATGATAGAATGGACGTTATATTGATGGGGCCTCCAGGGGCAGGCAAGGGAACGCAGGCAGAAACCATCGTGAAGACTTTTGGTATTCCTCATATCTCAACAGGGGATATGTTCAGGGAGGCAGTTGCCAAGGGAACCGACCTGGGAAAGAAAGCCAAGGAATACATGGATGCGGGCAAGCTGGTTCCGGACGAAGTGACCATTGGCATCGTAGCGGAACGGCTACAAGAGCCCGATTGTGCTAAGGGGTTTCTCATGGACGGGTTCCCCCGTACTGTTACCCAGGCAGACGCGTTAGATGAGATCCTGAGCCGAATGGGTCGCAGGATAGACATAGTGATCAACATAGATGTTCCCTTCGACGTCTTGATTGAACGGATGACGGGGAGATTGACCTGTCCGAACTGCAAATCAGTTTATCACAGGGTTTTCAGTCCCCCGCAGGCAGAAGGGGTCTGTGACAAATGTAAGACTCCCTTGCAGCAGCGCAGCGATGACATTGCAATGGAGACGGTAATCAAAAGGCTTGAAGTCTATGCTGCCGAGACCAATCCCCTGCTCCACTACTACCAGGAGCGCGGGCTATTGGTTAATGTAGACGGGCAGCGGGACCGCAACGAAGTCTTTCGCGAAATATCGGCTTATCTGGAGAAGCTGAAATGATTCTTCTCAAAACGGAACGCGAGCTGGGCCTTATGCGCAAGGCAGGACGGGCGGTTGCCATAACCTTGGAAGAGTTGAAAAGTGCAGTTAAGCCCGGCGTGAGCACCGGCCACCTGGACGAGCTGGCGGAAAAAACCTTGCGTAAGCTGGGAGCTGAGCCGGCCTTCAAGGGATATCAGGGATTCCCGGCGGTTATCTGTGCTTCCGTAAACGAAGAGGTGGTACACGGCATCCCAGGACCGAGAAGGCTCAGAAGCGGGGATATTCTCAAGATCGACATGGGTGCAATTGTTGAGGGCTATTACGGAGATGCGGCCATTACAGTGCCGGTAGGGGACATAGCACCTGAAGCCGCGGCTCTAATCAGGGTAACAGAGCAGTGCCTTGCCAAAGGTATCGAACAGGCTAGAGTAGGGAAACGTCTGGGGGACATCTCCTATGCTATTCAGCATACTGCCGAATCATACGGATTCTCCGTAGTAAGAGACTACGTCGGACACGGAATCGGCAGCAGGATGCACGAGGATCCCCCTGTACCCAACTACGGACGGCCGTCACGAGGACCGTTGCTGCGAGCCGGTATGACCCTGGCCATAGAGCCTATGGTAAACCTGGGCACGCACGAAGTTTGCGTCAAAGAGGATCAGTGGACAGTGGTTACCCGAGATGGCAAACTTTCAGCCCATTTCGAACATACGGTAGCCATAACCCCGGAAGGTCCTCTCATCCTCACCGTGATTTGATGGGGGTGGAGTATGCCGCAGGATAATTGGGTTGGGCGTTTGGTGTATTCCAAGGCTGGCAGGGATAAAGGACGGCCTTTGATAGTGGTTAGAGTCATCGATGACAGACTGGTAATGGTGGTGGACGGCGATTTGCGCACAGTGGCAAAACCGAAGGTTAAGAACGTGAGACACCTGCAGGCGACTAACCGCTTTGCACCGGCCATAGCTGAAAAGATGGCCAGGGGTGATCCGTTGAGCGACCTGGAAGTGAAAAGAGCCATCGAAGAGCTGCTTCATCGAGACTCAAGGGAGGGGGGACTGGGAAATGGCTAAGGAAGACGTGATAGAGGTTGAGGGCAGAGTGGTAGAGGCACTGCCCAACGCTATGTTTAGGGTTGAGCTGGACAACGGCCACAAGGTCCTCGCTCATATCTCGGGTAGGATGAGGATGAACTTCATCCGCATACTTCCTGGGGACCGGGTGATGGTCGAACTGTCGCCTTATGACCTGAATCGGGGCAGAATCATATATAGGTTTAAGTAAAGGACCTGTAGGAACAGAGATGAGTTGGAGTGATAATTGTTAAGGAGGTTAACGCAGGTGAAAGTTAAACCCTCGGTCAAACCGATGTGCGAAAAGTGCAAGGTTATAAAGCGAAAAGGAAGAGTCATGGTTATCTGCGAAAATCCGAAACACAAACAAAAGCAAGGCTAGGAGCGCGGAGGTGAATTAAGTTGGCAAGAGTGGCAGGGGTAGACTTACCCCGGGACAAGCGAGTGGTTGTGGCTTTAACCTATATATTTGGAATCGGAAGATCCTCGGCGGAGAAGATAGTTAAGGAAACGGGTATAAATCCCGACACCAGAGTGAAAGATCTGACTGAGGAAGAAATATCCAAGATAAGGGAAGCTATCGACCGCGGATATAAAGTAGAGGGCGAACTGCGGCGAGAGATAAGCATGAACATCAAGAGATTGATCGATATCGGATGTTACCGGGGAATTCGGCATCGTCGCGGGCTGCCGGTTAGAGGGCAACGGACCAGGACCAACGCGCGCACCCGCAAGGGTCCACGCCGTACGGTAGGGACTAAGCGGAAGAAGTAAGGAGGATTGATTGAATGGCGCGAAAGACGACTACCAGGATTAAAAGAAAAGAAAGAAAGAATATTGACTACGGCATTGCCCACATCAAATCCACGTTTAACAATACTATAGTGACCATTACCGACCGCCAGGGCAACGTAATCTCCTGGGCCAGTGCGGGAACGGTAGGCTTTAAGGGGTCTAGAAAGAGTACCCCGTTTGCAGCCCAGCAAGCAGCCGAGAGTGCGGCCAGGGCAGCCATGGAACACGGAGTCCGTGAAGTCGAGTGTTACGTAAAAGGACCGGGGGCGGGACGAGAAGCCGCTATAAGAAGCCTTCAGGCCGCCGGGCTCGATGTCAGTGTAATCAAAGACGTTACGCCCATTCCGCATAACGGGTGCCGGCCGCCTAAGAGAAGAAGAGTCTAAGGAGGTAATTGACGAGTGGGAAGATACACAGGACCATCCTGCCGTTTGTGTCGTCGAGAAGGGGAAAAGCTGTACCTGAAGGGTGAAAGATGTTATTCGGAAAAATGTGCCTTAGAAAGAAAACCGTACATCCCGGGCCAACACGGGCGCGGTCGCCGGGGCAAACCTAGCGAGTATGGGGCGCAACTGCGGGAGAAGCAAAAGGCCAAGAGGATCTATGGGGTGTTGGAGCGCCAGTTCCGCAATTATTTTGAAAAGGCAGAAAGGCAACCCGGCATTACCGGGGAAAATCTCCTGGTATTACTGGAGAGAAGACTGGACAACGTGGTGTACCGTCTGGGTTTCGCTGGCTCGCGTCCTGAGGCCAGACAGTTGATCACCCACGGGCATTTCCTGCTCAATGGGAGGAAGGTGAATATTCCGTCGATACTGGTCAAGGTTGGAGATGTAATTCAGGTAAGAGAGCGAAGCAAGGAATCCCCGAAGTTCAAAGAACTGCAGGCCCAAGCAGCCTATAAGACCCCTCCTGAATGGCTGGAAGTTGATGTCGATAATCTCTCCGGAAGAGTGCTTGCCCTGCCGAGGAGAGACCAGATCGACTCTCCGATAGCGGAACACCTCATCGTGGAGCTGTACTCCAGATAAGAATCTGGGAACCCTATCCGGGGAAAAGGAGGGTGAGGCACCGGTGCTGGAGATCGAAATACCAAGAATAGAGTGTGTGGAAAGAACCCCGGACAATTGTTACGGCAAGTTCGTGATAGAACCCCTAGAACGGGGTTTCGGGACAACTCTAGGCAACTCTTTACGCAGGGTACTGCTTTCATCTTTGCCGGGGGCGGCCATCAGCAGCATAAAGATCGACGGGGTTCTGCACGAGTTTTCAACTATACCTGGAGTGGTCGAGGATACCACAGAGATAATCCTCAACCTAAAACAAGTGGTTTTGAGGTACGATTTTGACCAACCTAAGACGGTTTATTTCGAACAGCAGGGGCCGAAAGAAGTAAAGGCCGGCGACCTTGCGCGCGATGCTGAAATCGAGATATTAAACCCGGACCTGCACGTAGCCACGCTAAACGAAGACGGGCGACTGGCTATGGAGATGACCATCGAGCGCGGCCGAGGCTATGTGAGTGCCGATCAGAAAAAGAAAGACGATAACGTCATCGGGCTGATACCTATCGACTCTATTTTCACACCTGTAAAGAAAGTCAACTTTACAGTCGAGAATGCCCGCGTAGGCCGGGTTACCGACTATGACCGGCTGATGCTTGAAGTCTGGACAAATGGAAGCATAAGTCCGGGAGAAGCAGTGAGTCTTTCTGCCCGCATACTTATCGACCACCTGAAGCTGTTCACAGAGATCAACGAGTCCTTTTCCAGGGTGGAAATATTGGCTCCTAAAGAGGAGGATACCAGGGACAAGATACTGGATATGTCTATAGAAGAACTGGAGTTGTCGGTGCGGGCTTCTAACGGGCTCAAGAGGGCCAACATAAACACGGTTGGAGACCTGGTAGAAAGGACCCGCGAGGAGATGAGCAAGATACGGAATCTGGGGCAGAAGTCCCTCGATGAGATCGAAAGAAAACTGAAGGAACTTGGGCTGTCCTTCAAGAAGCCTGAGGAGTAGAGGAGGATACAGTCATGGGATACCGCAAGCTGGGAAGGAGGACCGGTCACCGCAGAGCAATGCTCGCCAATCTGGTGGCTGCAGTCATAATCAACGAAAGGATAACCACAACCGAAACAAGGGCCAAAGAAATAAAACGGCTAACTGACAAGATGATAACCCTGGGAAAACGCGGGGACCTGCATGCACGAAGACAGGCGCTGGCCTTCATCCAGGACGAGGGGGTTGTACACAAGCTCTTCAGCGAGCTGGCCGAAAAGTACGGCGAACGGCAGGGAGGCTACACCAGGATAGTAAAAGCGGGCTTTCGCCGCGGCGACGGATCGCCGCTGGTTATTCTAGAATTGGTATAAAAGAACCATGATTGAACTACACGATGTATATTACGCTTATGGAGCCGGTCAACCCCCTGCGGTAGCCGGCATTACTTTTTCTGTTGAACCCCGAGACTTTCTGGTGATACTGGGCAGAAACGGTTCGGGAAAGTCGACGCTCGCCAAGATTGTGAGCGGGGTACTTGTGCCCAACAGGGGCACGGTAAGCATCGCAGGTCTTGATCCCAGAGACCCTGCTCAATTGCGAGACATTCGCCGAACGGTCAGTCTGATGCTCGCGGATCCGGAAAGCCAGATAGTTTCTCCTTCGGTGGAGGAAGACGTGGCCTTCGGGCCGGAAAACCTCGGCCTGGCTCCAACCGAGATCGAACAGCGGGTTGAGGAGGCTCTGCAGGCCGTCGCCTTATCCGCGAAACGTAAATCGTTGACCGAATTTCTGTCCGGGGGAGAAAAACAGCGATTGGCCATTGCCGGTCTTGTTGCCATGCGCACCCCCTATCTAGTTCTTGACGAACCCACCTCCATGCTGGATGCAGACAGCCGCAGAGAAATACTGGACCTCCTGGCTCAACTTAATAGTAACCAAGGCACAGGAATAGTCATGACCTCCCACCGGGCGGAGGAGGCCTCCTGGGCCAAGAAGGTGCTGGTTCTAGACAATGGGAAGATAAAGGCCCAAGGACCACCGGAAACAATATTAAAAGATGAAGAACTTCTGGCAGACTCCGGGATAGACAGCCCGGCTCTTTTCAGACTGACGGCAGCCTTGAAGCTGCGGGGGTTTACATTTACCCGCACAATACTTAAGCCTGAAGAGATGGTAGAGGAACTATGTCAATACGTCTGCAAGACGTGACCGTCGTCTACGGGGCGGGAACCGCTTTTGCAACTACAGCCCTGAAGAATATCACCTGTACCATACTCAGAGGTGATATAACCGGACTAATCGGGCCCACAGGTTCGGGGAAATCGACACTCCTACAGCTTTTGAACGGCCTTCTTAGACCTACCTCGGGCAAGATCCTTGTAAACGGGGTACCGATTCAGAGCCTGAAGGGACGAGACCTGGTCCAACTTAGAAGGGCGGTGGGTCTTGTCTTTCAGTTTCCGGAAAGACAAATATTCGAAACCACGGTTAAGGACGAAGTGGCTTTCGGCCCGAGACAGACGGGGCTCGCGGGAAAAGAATTGGAGGAGCGGGTGGCATGGGCCATGGAACAGGTCGGGCTTTTGCCGGCTGATTTTGGCCATCGCCGCTGTGCCTCGTTGAGTGGCGGGCAAAAACGCTTGTTGGCCATCGCCGGGGTGCTGGCGATGAAGCCGGATTACCTGTTGTTGGACGAGCCATGGGCGGGAATTGACGCCGTCGGCCGGCGATGCTTGAAACAGACACTCCTGCGATTGAAAAACCAAGGTGCAGGGGTAGTGCTCGTCTCTCATGATATGGAGGACCTGGCAGAAATAAGCGACCGTCTCATCGTCTTGAACGAGGGACGATTGATGTACGAGGGAACGGTAAGAGAAGTATTGAAACATAGCGAAGAACTCATTGCCTCCGGGGTAGGTGTACCGGTGTGGAACCGGATACTGGTCGGTCTGAAGAGACTCTGCCCCGAAATATGTGTCGCAGCGACCACTGTGGAGGAAGCGGCTGAGGAAGTAGAACGGATGAGACAAGTGCTCGCTTCGAGGCGTGAGGAAAAACCGGGGGCAGCTGACATCCTAGGAAAGGTGGGGTCCGAAGAGTAAAGATGTACCAGAGGAACCTGCTCGGACAGTACATACCGCAAGACTCACCAGCCCATTCCCTGCAGCCGCATACCAAGCTGCTCTTAACGGCAGGCTTAGCCGTTGCCCTGTTTTTCGCCGGGGACGGTATCGAGCTTGTAATGGTTACCGGGGCCCTTGTTCTTCTTGCCGTACTGTCACGGATACCGCTGAGGCAGTATCTGGAGAGCCTCAAGCCCATGATAATACTTGTTTTTCTAATAATGATAATTCAGGTTGTTTTGAGCCAGGCAGTTAGTGCCGGAGACATTAGAGTATTTGCCTTTGACAGACAAGAGTGGAGACAAATCTTGTTTTTGGGGAGCAAGCTGTTGGGGGTTTGCTGGGTGGCCCAGTGGCTCATGGTTACCACCTCGCCGGTCAAGATTGCGCGCGGGCTCGAACTGCTTTTGCGCCCAGGCGCAAGAATTGGGCTTCCGGTGCAAGAAACGGCCATGATGTCCACCATAGCTCTACGCTTTGTGCCGGTGATACTGAGCGAGGCTACAGACATACTGAAGGCCCAAGCCTCAAGAGGAGCAGATTTCGAATCGTTTAAACTACGAGCCAGAATGGCAAGTCTGGTCTCGGTCCTGGTTCCTCTGTTAAGCCGGTGCTGGCGCAGGGCCGAGGATCTGGCCTTATCTCTGGAAATCAGGGCTTACCGTGCCGGTCGACAAAAAAGCTATTTGCAGGGAACCAGGTTGAAACAGGCGGACTACGTTTTTCTGATAGCAGTTCTCCTTTTGCTGATGTTAATAACCGTGCACGGAGACGGGAAATAAGAAATGATAAGAATCAGGCGTCGAGATTGGCGGGAACTTAATGGGAAACACGGTAAGGATAAAAGCTTTAATTGAATACGAGGGAACGAGGTACAACGGTTTCCAAAGGCAGCCTCGGGGCCTGACCGTCGAGGGGGAACTGGTTAAAGCCATCCAGAGACTGACGGGTGAAGAAACCAGGATTATGGCAGCCGGCCGTACCGATGCCGGGGTTCACGCTCTGGGGCAGGTAATAGCCTTCGATACACGGAGTTCCATCCCACCCGAAAGATTTGCTCCCGCTCTTAACGCCGTGCTCCCGCCAGATATTAGGGTACTCAGGAGCGAAGAGGTCTCAGGGGATTTTCATCCCCGGTATCAAGCCCGGGCTAAAAAATATTGCTACCTCATATACCGCCGGGATGAAGGACGTACCTTTTGGCGTAATCTGGCCTATTATTATCCCTGGCCCCTGGACCTCGCGGCAATGGCCCAGGCCGGTCGCTACATGGAAGGAAAGCACGATTTCCGCGCATTTTGTGCCAGCGGCAGCGGTGCCAAGAACTACGTGAGGACAGTGTTTGAATTAGTCATTAGCGAGAAAGGACCTTTTCTTAAGATAGACGTTTGCGGCGATGGCTTCCTGTACAACATGGTCAGGATAATGGTCGGAACCTTGCTGGAAGTAGGAAGAGGCCGGATTCATTCCCAAGAAATTAGGGAGATACTTGCTTCAAGACGCAGGGAACGTGCCGGCCCCACCGTCCCGGCTTGCGGGCTTTACCTGAAGAGGGTATTTTATTGACAAATGCCAGAGAATTTTCGTAATATTAAAAGGTACATCACAGGCTGATGCTCGGAGTCAGAGCCCCGCTACCGGGCGAAGCTTACTCTTGACCACGGATTCGAATTAGGATATTAGGAGGGAACGAGTTTGAAGACCTTTATGGCCAGACCGTCCGATGTCGAACGAAAGTGGTACGTGCTGGACGCGGAAGGGCAGACCCTAGGAAGGTTAGCAGCCCAAGCCGCTCACCTTCTTCGAGGCAAACATAAACCGACGTATACTCCCCATATTGACACCGGTGATTTTGTGATTATTGTAAATGCCGAGAAAGTACGCTTGACCGGAAACAAGCTGCTGAAGAAAAAATACATTCACCACACCCGTTATCCAGGCGGCTTGCGCGAGATGACGTACAGGGATCTTCTGAATAAGAACCCGGAAAAGGCCGTGGAAGTTGCTGTAAAAGGGATGCTCCCCCACAACCGCTTGGGGAGGAAGATGTTCCGGAAGCTAAAGGTGTACCGGGGACCGGATCACCCGCATCAAGCGCAAAAACCGGAAGCCTGGGTATTGAAAGGGTAAGGAGGGAAGAGAATGGCTAAAGTCCAGTACTGGGGAACAGGCAGGAGAAAGACGGCCGTAGCCCGGGTCAGGCTCATCCCGGGAGAGGGTAATATCATAATCAACGGGAAACCCATGGAAGAGTACTTTCCTAATTTAACCAGAAGGCTTTTGGTTATGCAGCCCTTAGAGTTGACCGGTATGAAAGGGCGGTTTGATGTTATCTCCAGGGTTCACGGAGGCGGAATAACCGGACAGGCGGGGGCCGTCAGGCTGGGGATTGCCCGGGCATTGGTGCAGGCCAACCCGGATTTGCGGCCGGTTTTAAGGAAAGCCGGATTTTTGACCAGGGACCCGCGCATGAAGGAACGGAAGAAGTACGGGCTGCACAAAGCGAGGAAAGCTCCGCAGTACTCCAAACGGTAACGAAGATAAGGAAAAAGGGAAGGTATATCCTTCCTTTTTTTTATATTTCTTAGGGCTGATAAGAAGCCGCTATCCGCAACCATCCCGCCAAACCAGGTTTCAACTCCTGGAGAGGAGCATATAAGTTTGTGAGGGGGTTGGCGAGGACGCAAAGAGGCGGGGGGATGGTTCTGGGCAGGTTATGCTTGTCTGGCATCCGCGCTAGGAAGGCGCGGTACTTTGCGGTCGTTGTGTTAGCGGCTGTGCTATTTGTTAGCGGGCTCGGCGTCGAGGCCGAAGAAGATTACGATGTGCTGTCCTATGCGGTTGCGAACAGGGTGATTGTGATTGATCCGGGGCACGGGGGGGTAGATCCTGGAGCCATTGGAGCGAGCGGTACTGTTGAAAAAGATGTAAACCTGGCGATATCAAAGCGCTTAGCTCTCTATCTCAGCCAGGCGGGTGCCGCGGTAGTCTTGACCAGACAGGATGATGCAGACCTGGCTGATGCAGGGTTTAAAGGCAGCCTTATCGAAAGGAAAAGACAGGATCTCTCCCGTAGAGCGGCTAAAGCCCGGGAGGTGAAAGCCGATTTTTTCATCAGCGTACACTGCAATTCCGACGTTTCTCCCAGGTGGAGGGGAGCCCAGGTTTTTTACTGTCCCACCAGCGAAGAAAGCAAGCATTTGGCTATCTGTGTTCAGCAGGAATTGAAGAGGGTCTTGGGGAATACTACTCGTGAAGCTAAGCCGGCGGTGTACTTCATAACCGAAAATACTTCCACGCCTGCTGTCATCATAGAAGTCGGTTTCCTGTCCAATCCGCAGGAGGAGTCTCTGCTTGCCGATGAAACATACCGGTCTCGCCTAGCTTACGCTGTGTTTTCAGGTGTCGTCAAGTATCTCGTCGAGGAGGCGAATGAACCATGATAGTTTACGGGGCCCTGATGCCGCACCCGCCCATCATAATTCCTGAGGTTGGGGGCTCAAACCTGCTGGAGGCCCAGGCCACGGTGCAAGGTATGAAAGAGCTTTCCCAGGAGGTGAGCCGGCACCAACCGGAGACGCTGGTCTTCATAACTCCTCATGGAAATGTATTCAGCGATGCGCTGTCGGTGCTGACCGGCCGGGCGGCTGTACAAGGAGATCTAGGGGCCTTTGGGCATCCCGAGGTCAAAAGCCAGCATCCTTGTGACCCGGAATTCGAGCGACTGCTTTTGCAACAAGCCTCGGCGGAAAAGATACAGCTCGTCGGTGTAAGCGAAAACCTAGCCCGGGCCCACGGATTGAAATCAGAATTGGACCATGGAATACTGGTCCCCCTATACTACCTCGACCGTGCAGGATTGACCAGAAGCCGTGTAGTTGCGATTTCTTATGGGTTGCTGCCCCGGGAACGTCTGTACACTTTTGGAACGTTAGTAGCCCGGGTAGCCGAACTCCTGGGGAGGAGGGCAGCGATAATCGCCTCAGGAGACATGTCCCACCGTCTGAAACATAAAGGACCTTACTCTTTCCATCCTGACGGGCCGGCCTTTGACTTAAAAATCAAGGAACTTCTTGAACGGGGAAACGTTGAGGAGATACTGGAACTGCCTGAGCCTTTTGTTGAAAATGCCGGCGAGTGCGGGTACCGTTCCATCATTATCCTGATGGGAGCTCTGGAGGGAAGGGCTTTCGCAAGCAGAGTATTCTCCTATGAAGGGCCTTTTGGTGTGGGTTACTTGACTGCAGGTTTTGTTCCGGGGGAACCGGAATCTTCCCGGCAGCTGTTGCCGCGGATACGGGAGAAGAACCGCAAAGAGGTCGAAGCCAGGAGAAAGGAGGAGTCTCCGATCGTAAGGTGGGCGCGCAGCTGTCTTGAGGCCTACATAAAAAAGAGGGAAAGGCTTGAACCTTGGCCTGAGCTCCCCGAAGAACTCAAAAAACCGGCCGGGGCCTTTGTTTCTCTCAAAAAAGGTGGGCAACTCAGGGGTTGTATCGGGACCATAATGCCTACTCAAGACAACCTGGCCCTGGAGATCCGGGAAAATGCCATAAGCTCCGGAACCAGGGATTACCGCTTTTTGCCGGTGACAGAGGGCGAGCTGGAAGAACTCGTCTACTCTGTAGATGTTCTCAGCCCTCCCGAACCGGTCTCGAGCAAGGAAGAGCTGGATCCTAAGAAATACGGGATCATCGTGAGGTCAGGCGGCAGGACGGGCGTGCTGCTGCCGGATTTGGAAGGGGTAGACACGGTGGACCAGCAGATAAACATAGCGCTGCAGAAAGCTGGTATAAGGCCGGACGAGCCTTACGAGATCGAGAGATTTTCCGTGACGAGGTACAGATAGTATGGGAATACACGAAGCGAGGTACTGGAGTCAAGAAGCAGATGATAAAGTGCGGTGCTCGTTGTGTCCTCACCGCTGTCTTGTATCTGAGGGAAAGAGGGGGATTTGTCGGGTTAGGGTCAATCGAAATGGCATACTTTACGCCTTAAACTATGGGAAAATAGGGGCCCTAGCGCTTGACCCGGTGGAAAAAAAGCCGCTGTACCACTTCTACCCGGGACGCACCATACTCTCGGCGGGAACCTTCGGCTGCAATTTTTCCTGTGGCTTTTGCCAGAATTATGAACTGGTGGCAGGCAATGTCCCGACCAGCGAACTGGAACCGGAAAAACTTGTAGACCTGGCAGAAGAAGTGAAAGACCGGGGTAATGTGGGGCTTGCTTACACCTACGCCGAGCCCTTCGTCTGGTATGAGTATGTCCTTGATACCTGCAAGCTGGCAAAGGCGAGGGGTCTAAAGAATGTCCTGGTGACCAATGGATTTGTAGAGGAAGCGCCCCTCGAAGAATTGCTGCCCTACGTAGATGCCATGAACATAGACCTCAAATCCTTCCGGGAGGAGTTCTACCGCAGAATCTGCAAAGGCCGACTCGGCCCGGTCATGCGGACTATAGAGATAACGAGTAAGGCAACGCACGTCGAGGTTACCACTCTGTTGATCCCCGGAATGAACGACAGCGCAGAGGAGATAGACGAATTGGCCGGTTGGCTGGCAGGGGTGGATAAGAACACAGTCCTGCACTTGTCTCGCTATCACCCTGCGCGCGAGTTTACCCTCCCGCCGACTCCGGTTGCCACCATGTACAGGGCCCGGGACGTGGCGAAGAAACACCTTAACTATGTCTACCTTGGCAATTTGGGCAACGCAGATAACAGCACCTACTGCCCGGCGTGCGGAAACGTGCTCGTAGATAGGGCGGGTTATTTCACAGAGGTTACCGGGGTAAAAGAAGGAAGATGCCTGCAGTGCGGGGAAGAAATCAAGATAGCGGGGGCTTAGGAGCTTGCTGTTTTGCGGGATGAGGAAATTTTGTCTGAATTTTGTGTTGCGCAAGGAGGATTTTAAGATGAAACCGAGAATATATAAGCAAACGAAGGGGACTAGCAGCTTGCGCACTTGTTCCGGCCGTCAGTCGCACTAATGTTTTCCGATATTTAACTTGAAGGTATAATGCTGGTCTCGCGTAGATAAAAATATAATACGAGGAGGTATGTGTAAAGTGGAACTGGCGAACGTATTGTACGAAAAGGAAGGCGACATAGCAATAGTAACCGTCAACCGGCCTAAAGCTCTCAATGCCCTCAACGCAGAAACACTGGCCGACATTGAAAAGGCCATGGATGCAGCAGCAGCCGACCCCGAAGTGAAGGTGGTAATACTCACCGGAGCGGGACGCGCGTTTGTAGCCGGTGCGGATATTACTTTCATGCAGAACATGACGGCTATGGAAGCCAGGGCTTTCGCCATGTTGGGACAGGCCGTATTCCGCAAGATTGAAACCATGGAAAAACCTGTAATAGCAGCGGTGAACGGGTTTGCCCTGGGCGGCGGCTGCGAGCTGGCTATGTCCTGTGATTTCCGTATAGCTTCGGATGCTGCGAAGTTCGGGCAGCCGGAAGTCGGGCTGGGAGTGACACCCGGTTTCGGAGGAACGCAACGGCTGCCTAGGCTTGTCGGGGAAGGTATGGCCAAGGAACTCTGCTATACCGGCGATACCATCGACGCCAACGAGGCTCTGCGTATAGGGTTGGTGAACCACGTAGTGCCCGGGGATGAGCTTATGACCTATGTCAAGGACATGGCTAAGCGTATCGCCAGCAAGGGGCAATTGGCAGTGAGGATGTGCAAGAAGGCCATAAACGAAGGCATGCAGGTCGACATCGACCGAGCTATGACCTTGGAGGCCGACATTTTTGGAATCCTGTTCTCGACAGAAGAACAGAAAGAGGGTATGACCGCGTTCGTAGAAAAGAGAAAGCCGGTCTTTACGGGGAAATAAGGGTTGACAACTGCTAATGAAAATATAGTTAAACAGCAATTTGTATAGTGTAATATTACCTAAAACCAAGCCAAGCGAAAACCAAGCTGGCTATTACAATTATTGAAGACTCAGCGGTTAGAAAAGAAACGCTTTATAGACGAGTACCGCAAGTTCTGCGGGAATTTACGCCTGTGGACATTGGGGGTTGCCTTTTTGGGCAGTGCCGGTGGATGAAGCAGGAAGCCTGGAGGAGATATTTTTCCATAAAAGGTGGAACGGCCAGCTCCCAACAGACAGAAAAAGGTACATAACCGGTGCTGGCCCGGTTATAACCCGGGATAGGAGCTCTAAGGTGGCAAAGAGGCCGTTGGCCTCTTTACCATAAACCGTCAGCAAAAGGGGATGGGTTTTTAGGCAATATTCCGGGGTGTATTGCGCTATTCACTTCATGAATTAATTTTTTAGAGGAGGGGTTTTTGATGTCAGGTCATGGTGGAGGATGGGCCAATCCGGCTCCTGCGGGATTAGTAGCCCTGGCGGTTGCAGGTTTTACCTTTTTTGCGCTTCTGACAGGCAAGGTGGATCATAGTTGTATTCCCCTTTTGGGCATTTGGCTGTTCGGCGGCGGTATAGTACAGCTGGTTGTCGGACTGATCGAGCTGAATGAAGGCGCCCTCGTAGGCGGCAACGTTTTCACCTTCTTTGCGGCTTTCTTCATGTTCGTCGGTGCTTTTGAATTCATCTTCAAGTATTTCGCGGCTCTCAACGGATGGCAGGTAGATGCCCGCATCGACGGCTGGGCTTGGATGGTTCTATGGATAGCTGTCTGGCTTTGGACTCCTGCTTACTTCAAGGTCAACCTCGCAATGAGCCTCCTTCTGATTACCCTTGACATTGCGGTTCCTATCGTTGCTCTCATGGATCTGCACATGATAGAGCACTCCTACGCTCCCATTGCCGGCACCATGCTACTAATCACCGGAATCTGCGGTTTGTGGCAGGCGACGGCGATTATTCTCAATGGAGCGTTTGGCCGGACGGTTATCCCGACTGGACCGCCACTCATCAAGTAATAACTGCGGTGTAGTCTGTGTCATTTGGCCCTTGAGGGGTATATAGGGTTATATAAAGTTATATAACAAGAATTACTATCGTTTTCGTTAAGTGCGGCAGGTCAGGTGACCTGCTTTTTATTTTTTCGTCTTTTTCAGGATGGAGGTTCGAATCAGCAAGCGCGGAGAATGCCAGTTGACTACAGCCCATAACGAGTTTATTATAAAAGCAACACCTAATATAAAGACACGATTATATTACCGCACGGGGTGAGATTAAGTGATAAGGGAACTGGAAGCCGTGTTCAAGGCTCTGGGTGAGCCGACCAGGCTTAAAATTGTCAAACTGCTTTCCCTGCAAGAACTGTGCGTGTGCGAGCTGGTGGCTGTTTTAGACATGAGCCAGCCGAGGGTATCACAGCACCTGAAGGCCTTGAAGAAGGCCGGTCTTATCAGGGAAAGGAAAGAACGGCAGAGGTGTTTTTACAGCCTGGATCCGGTCATAGGTTCCGGGGTTATAGAACTGTTTGCCGATTACATGAAGAGGAACCTGGGGGACATACGAGAGTTGGCCCTGGAAAAAGAACGCCTGGCCGTCCTGGACCAAAATGCGACAGTCAGGCAATGCAAAGGGGGAGAACTAAGGGCAAGGGAACCGAGGCCTAACGTTTTTTAGGCCGGTAATGACCGGCTACACGCCGGGAACCACGCATCACGGGCGCTAGGATCTGGCGCCTCCTTGCGGTGACCCGGAGTAAGGCGGCGTGTGGGGGGTGGTTAAACGAAAAC
>CAYONS010000001.1:0-2570 GCA_964405385.1 uncultured Syntrophothermus sp. | reverse complement strand
TTCGTCTGGATTGCCCTGGTAGGGACTGTATTCAAACTGTACCAGCAGGTAGTTAACATTCCCGCTGCTGTAATCCTGGGGTGCGGCGCCGCCATCGGAGCCATATACGGAGCGACTTTGGTGGCCCGCTTCAAACCTGCAACCTTAAAGACCTTGTTCGGTATAATATTCCTGTACGTTTCTCTGAAGTACATCC
Organism: uncultured Syntrophothermus sp.; assembly: GCA_964405385.1. Lineage (GTDB taxonomy): Bacteria > Bacillota > Syntrophomonadia > Syntrophomonadales > Syntrophothermaceae > Syntrophothermus. The sequence goes on along the minus strand of CAYONS010000001.1, from coordinate 2,374 downwards.
TTATCTATTTTGGGATAACTATTTAACATTCGGGCTGGCTCATAACCATCATAGCCAGCCACAATTGTTATAGTGAATATGTGTTTTGTTAATGCCGGCTAATTGGCGTCTAAAAGTGATTAAACTCAGGAGGGAGACACGAATGGAAAAACTGTTAGTGGAAGTTTTTGATGGGAGAACAATAGCCGCAGGGTGCGGCTGCTCGGCCCCGTGTGGGATCGACGGGGGATGTGGGCCCGAGGTTTCATGGAAAGAAGCAACGGAAAAGCTGGCTGAGGAACTGGGCAGAACCTACGGTGAAAAAGTTGAAGTCCGGTACGTGGACACGAGAGAAAAGGGGATCAAGGCATACCCCATGATTCAGCGGTTGGCGGAAGTAGGGTACCCTTTTCCCATCATCAGCATAGGGGGCAAGCCCCGGTTGGCCGGAGCCATTGACGTGGAGCAGATACAGTCTATGCTCGACGAGTTTCTTGGTATCTAGACATACCCCTAGAGCAGTAAAGATAATTCACAGACGCTCATGACACCTTACAGTGTCACCACTAGAGAACGAAAACCGCGAGTTACCAATAGGCGGTATTACTGTCATTATACTTGTTCATGGTGCTACAATCTAAGGCCGTAATTTTACATCAAATCTGCGTTAATCAGCGTTAAAAAATAATATCTGTGTTAATCCGTGCGCATCTGTGTACATCTGTGGCCAGTTTGCGCGGCAGATAGGATAGTGGAGGGTGAGAGAATGAGTGAATCGGTCAGTGCCAAACTGTCCTTTTTGGACCGCTACCTTACTTTGTGGATATTTCTGGCTATGGTTGCGGGGGTAGGTGCCGGGTACTTCTACCCCGCGATAGCCAACTTTTGGAGCAAATTTCAGATAGGGACCACCAACATGGCCATAGCTATCGGCCTGATACTGATGATGTACCCGCCTTTGGCCAAGGTGCGTTACGATGAGCTGCCCACAGTTTTTCGGGATAAAAAGCTTTTGTCTCTTTCTCTGATACAGAACTGGATCGTAGGCCCCATCGTCATGTTCATCCTGGCGGTGCTGCTTTTGCCCGATAAACCCGAGCTTATGCAGGGCGTCATCCTGGTGGGGCTGGCCCGCTGCATCGCCATGGTTCTGGTATGGAATGACCTGGCCGAAGGCAGCCCCGAGTACGCGGCCGGCCTGGTGGCATTCAACGCTGTATTCCAGGTCCTTACCTATTCTGTTTATGCCTATATCTTTCTAACCGTGGTGCCCAAGTGGCTGGGTCTAACCAGCGCGGCAGTGGATGTTTCGATGGCCGAGATTGCCCAGAGCGTTTTCATTTACCTGGGCATCCCTTTTATCGCGGGATTTCTTACCCGTACCATTATGGTGAGGTCGAAAGGCCGGGAGTGGTATGAAGGGCGCTTTATACCCCGTATCAGCAAGCTCACCTTGATCGCACTTCTTTTCACCATCCTGGTAATGTTTTCGCTAAAAGGGAATGTCATCGTAACCCTGCCTTATGACGTTTTCAGGGTGGTCATCCCTCTGACCTGTTACTTCGCCTTTATGTGGCTGGTGACTTTCTTTATAGGGAAATGGATAGGTGCCGACTATCCCCGGACTACCACCATAGCCTTTACCGCCGCCAGCAACGACTTCGAACTGGCCATCGCGGTGGCCGTAGCGGTGTTCGGGATTCACTCCGGTCAGGCCTTTGCCACGGTCATCGGTCCCTTGGTAGAAGTGCCGGTGCTTATCAGCCTGGTAAACGTTGCTCTGTATTTCAAGCGCAGGTACTTTGCTCATGGGGCGGCAGCGGCGCGCTGAGCCGGTCCCGGTTAGGGGGATAAAGCAAGGGCCGTTTAAAAAGCAGCGACTGGCGCATGCCTTCCGCGTATGCCGGCCGAGTAAGTATTAGAAGGAGGGAGTCTGAGTGAGCAGGGATTATATGGAACTAACTTACGACAAGTTCACGTTCAGGGTGGTGAAGGATTACCTGTATCACCCCGAAGAATGCTGGGTCAGGCGGGAGGGGGATCTGGCAGTGGTAGGGATCACCGATTTTCTCCAGACCAATGCCGGTGATGTAGCTTTCATCGAACTGCCGGAAACGGGAAAAACGGTAAAACAAGGGGATGAAGCGGGGGTAATAGAAACCATCAAGACCACTGTGACCCTAATATCACCGGTAAGCGGCGAGATTGTGGAGGTGAACACCGCTCTCGAGGACGAACCTCAACTTATAAACTCCGATGCCTACGGTGAGGGGTGGATCTTCAAGATCAGGCCAACTGCATGGGAAGAGGATTGCCGTAAGCTTATGTCGGCAGAGGCCTACTTCCCGCTAATGGAAGAGAAGATAAGAGCAGCCTTGGAAAAGTAACAGGGAGG